>NZ_JBFTNE010000058.1:0-48805 GCF_056397325.1 Cupriavidus sp. 05N39 | reverse complement strand
ATCCGGCTCTATCGCTCTTCCTTGCCGCTGGTTTGCTCTCCCGCTTGCGGGAGAGGGGACGGGGGAGAGGGCGGGCGCGTGATGTGGCGCCCGCCCTCAAATTCCTACTTGTTCACCATCCGCGCCGGCACCGACAGCGTCAGCGCCGCGCCTACCACCAGACACGCCGCCAGCAGATACATCCCGGAGTCCGTGCTTTGCGTCAGGTCCTTCAGCCAGCCCACCGCATACGGGCTGATAAAGCCTGCCAGGTTGCCCAGCGAGTTGATCAGCGCAATACCCGCCGCGGCGCCGGTGCCCGCGAGAAACGCCGTGGGCAGACTCCAGAACAGCGGCAGCGTGGTCAGGATGCCGATGGTGGCCAGCGTCAGTCCGAGCAGTGCCAGCACTGTGTTGCTGTGCCATTGCACCGACAGCACCAGCCCAAGCGCGCCGGCCAGCGCGGGAAGGGCGATATGCCAGCGGCGCTCGCGCGTGCGGTCGGCGCTGTAGGCCACCAGTATCATGCCGACCACCGCGCAGCCATAGGGAATGGCGGTGAGCAGGCCGATGTCCAGCGGGCTCTTCACGCCGGTCTGCTTGATGATCGTGGGCAGCCAGAAGCTGACGCCGTACAGGCCCATCACGAAGCAGAAGTAGATCGAACTCATCAGCCAGACACGCGGGCTGGTCAGCACCTGGCTGACCGGCGCGTCTTCCTTGTGCATGTCCTCGTTGGCGATATTGCGCTGGAGCAGGGCCTTCTCTTCATCGTTCAGCCACTTGGCGTGGACGATGCGGTCGTCGAGGTAGGCCAGCACCACCAGCCCCACCAGCACCGACGGGATGCCTTCGAGCAGGAACATCCATTGCCAGCCCGACCAGCCGTTGTGGCCGTCGAAGGATTGCATCACCCAGCCCGACAGCGGCCCGCCGATCACGCCGGCAAGCGCAACCGCAGTCATGAAATAGGTGGTGGTGCGCCCGCGCCGATGCGATGGGTACCAGTAGGTCAGGTAGAGGATGATGCCGGGGAAGAAGCCAGCCTCGGCGATACCAAGCAGGAAGCGCAGCACGTAGAACATCGTCGGCGTGGTGACGAACATCATCGCCGCCGAGATCAGCCCCCAGGTGATCATGATCCGGGCAATCCAGATGCGCGCGCCCACCCTGTGCAGGATCACGTTGCTGGGCACCTCGAACAGGAAGTAGCCGATGAAGAAGATGCCCGCGCCCAGCCCGTAGACGGTCTCGCTGAACTGCAGGTCGTTAAGCATCTGCAGTTTGGCAAAACCTACGTTGACCCGGTCCAGGTAGGCCACTACGTAGCAAAGCAGCAGGAAGGGAACGAGACGCCAGCTCACCTTGCGGTAGGTGGCATCCTCGAAGGTGGGGTCGGCTGCGCCGCTGTGTACTGCGGTTGTTGTCATGYTGTCTCCTCTGGGATTTACTCTCTGTGATTGCACGATACCGCTGGATGAGGGGCGCCGCCTGCTACATGCGGCCCCCCGCGTTGAATGCGATGGCCGCACCGGTGCCACMGCCTTGCGCGGGCAGGGCGGCCGGCAAGCATGCCGTTCGCGGCAACGGTGCCGGGCTCATGTTGGAGCGGCCTGCTAGTGCGCGAACGGGCCGCGGCCGCGCAGCGCGTTGGCGACCATCATCAGCGCGAGCAGGAAGGGCAGGGCCACATAGAGGCACCAGTGCACGCGGTCGCCCACGGTGTCGCCCCACTTGCGCTTGAAGACCTGCAGGCGCGGCATGGCCGAGGGGTTGGTGGCGCGTTTGTTTCTGACGTGCCACGCCATCCAGAAGAAGAAAATGGCGAACGCGACCGACAGGAAGTTGATATTACCCATGTTGTATGGCGATGGTTTTCAGTGTGGTGAATCCGTACAGGGCTTCGAAGCCCTTCTCGCGGCCGTGGCCGGACTGCCCGCTGCCGCCGAAAGGCAGTTCCACCCCGCCGCCGGCACCGTAGTTGTTGATAAAGACCTGGCCCGCGCGCAGCTTGTGCGCCAGCCGCAGTTGCCGTGCGCCGTCGCGGGTCCAGACGCCGGCGACCAGCCCGTAGGGGGTGCCGTTGGCGAGCGCGATGGCTTCGGCCTCGGTGTCGAAGGGCGTTGCCGCCAGCAGCGGCCCAAAGACTTCTTCCTGCGCCAGCCGGTGCGCCGGCGGCACGTCGCGGAACAGCATCGGCACCTGGTAGTAGCCGGATTCCGGCGCTTCCGCCACGATCTGTCCTTGCGCCATCGCGGTAATGCCGGCGTGCTGCGCGTCGGAAACGAAGTCCCATACACGCTGTTGCTGCTTGCGGTTGATCAGCGGGCCGCATTCAAGGTCCAGCTCCGATGGACCCACGCGCAGGGACTCGAACACCGTGGCAAGGCGGTCGAGCACGGCATTGTAGAGCGGGCGTTCCACCAGCACGCGGCTGCCCGCCGAGCAGGTCTGGCCGGCGTTCTGCACGATGCCGTTGACGATGATCGGCACCAGCGCATCGACATCGGCGTCGGCGAACACGATCTGGGGCGACTTGCCGCCCAGTTCCAGCGTGACCGGCACGTGGTTCTCGGCTGCCATCTGCGCGATCAGCTTGCCGGTCTGCGGCGAACCGGTGAAGGAGATGTGGTTGATGCCGGGGTGGCGCGCTAGTGCGGCGCCGGCTTCGTGGCCATAGCCGGTGACGATATTGAGCGCGCCTTCGGGCAGGCCGGCCCCGGCCGCCAGCTCCGCCACCCGCAGCAGCGACAGGCAGGCGTCCTCGGCGGGCTTGACCACGCAGGCATTGCCCGTGGCCAGCGCCGCGCCGACGCTGCGCCCGAAGATCTGCAGCGGGTAGTTCCAAGGGATGATGTGGCCGGTCACGCCATGCGGCTCGCGCACGGTCAGCACGGTGAAGCCCGGCTGGTAGGGAATGGTCTGCCCGTGCAGCTTGTCGGCCGCGCCGGCGTAGAACTCAAAGTAGCGCGCCACGGCGCGCACGTCGGCGGCAGCCTGGCGCAAGGGCTTGCCGGTGTCGCGCGCTTCCAGCGCGGCGAGTTCGGCTTCATGCTCGATCAGCGTCAGCGCCACGCGGTTGAGCAGGCGTGCGCGCTCGGCGGGCGCCATGGCGCCCCAGGCGCCTTCGGCGGCCTGGCGGGCGGCGTGGACGGCCACATTGATGTCGACCGCGTTGCCGCGGGCGATTTCGGCGAAGGGCTCGCCGCTGGAAGGGTCGAATACCTTGATGCGCATGCCGGAATCCGGCGCGATCAGGCGGTTGGCAACGAAGTGCTGGGCGTGCATTGGAATGGCTCCGGCTGGATGCGACCGTCAGCCTGTGGCTGTTAGTGCGCCTGTCGATGCGTCATTGGGACAATTCAGCATTATCACTCACCGCGCGAGGCGCGCAAGGCACGTGGCGTCAGGCCCGGGTCAGCTTCGAACCGCTATAATGCCCGCCATCCTCAAACACAGGCATCTGGAGAGCAAGCATGAGCTTCAACCTCGTTTCCCCCGGCAAGGACATCCCGAACGATTTCAACGTCATCATTGAAATCTCCGCCCAGAGCGATCCGGTGAAGTATGAAGCCGACAAGGAAACCGGCCTGCTCTTCGTCGACCGTTTCATCGGCACCGGCATGCGCTATCCCGCCAACTACGGTTTTGTTCCGCAGACCCTGTCGGGCGACGGCGACCCCGTCGACGTGCTGGTGCTCTCGCCGTTCCCGATCCTGGCCGGTGCCGTCGTGCGTTGCCGCGCGCTGGGCATGCTCAAGATGACCGACGAGTCGGGTGTGGATGCCAAGCTGATCGCCGTGCCCCTGGACAAGCTGTCGCCGGCCACCGCCTTCATGAAGGGCCTGTCCGACGTGCCGCAGAACCTGCTGGACCAGATCAAGCACTTCTTTGAGAACTACAAGGCACTCGAAGCGGGCAAGTGGGTCAAGGTGGAAGGCTGGGCCGGCATCGAGGAAGCCCACAAGGAAATCACCGACGGCGTGGCCAACTACACGAAGTAAGCCTTCGCCGCCCCGGGCGGCGCGCCGCAGGGTCGGTCATGGCCGTTTCCCGCGCCTGGCTGAACCGCAGCTGAACGAACCCCGCCACGGCGGGGTTTTTTGTTGCGTCGGGTTTGATGGAGGCCAAAGACACCATGAAGCCTGTGGGTTAAGCTCCAATCACAGAACAACTCGGCAGAAAGACTGCCAATCCCCATGTACGTTACCTCTTCGAAGCCATCCGCGACGGTTCGCTATTCCGGTCTGGCGGTCTTCTTCCACTGGGCGGTGTTCCTGCTGATTGCCACCGCGTACGCCGCGATCGAACTCAAGGGCTTTACCGCAAAAGGCAGCGCCGCCCGCGCCCTGTCGATGTCGGTCCACGAGTGGGCTGGCGCGCTGGTGATTGTGCTGGCGGTGCCGCGCCTGCTGTGGCGCCTGATGGGCGGGGCGCCGGCGCCCGAGCCCGGCCCGCGCTGGATGCATCTGCTGGGCGGCGCCATGCACCTCCTGCTTTATCTGTTTATCTTCA
The DNA here is from genome assembly GCF_056397325.1 of Cupriavidus sp. 05N39. Lineage (NCBI taxonomy): Bacteria > Pseudomonadati > Pseudomonadota > Betaproteobacteria > Burkholderiales > Burkholderiaceae > Cupriavidus > Cupriavidus sp. 05N39. The sequence goes on along the minus strand of NZ_JBFTNE010000058.1, from coordinate 44,311 downwards.
TACAGCCCGTGCTGGGCCTGCTGGCCCTCAACGCGGGTGGCCACCTGATGACGCTGCCGGGGCTCGGCATCGAACTGCCCTCGCTGGTGGCGCAGAACGCGGACCTGAAGGATGCCCTCAAGGAAATCCATGAAACGCTGGGTACCGCCTTCTACACGGTGATCGGGCTGCATGCGGTGGCCGCGCTGTTCCACCACTACATGCTGGGCGACAACACGCTGCGGCGCATGTGGCGTTGACGCGGCAAGCCGGCCAGCCATGGCCGGCTTCAGCCGCGGGCAAACGGCGTGCGGTCGTTGAGTTCGTCCAGGTAGGCGTCGATGCCCTGGCGCTCGCGCACGAGGAAGCGCTCGACGGCATCGGCGAAGGACGGATGCGCCAGCCAGTGGGCGGAGCGGGTCGCGACCGGCAGGAATCCGCGCGCCATCTTGTGTTCGCCCTGCGCGCCGCCTTCGAAGGTGCGGATACCCTGCGCGATGCAGAATTCCAGAGGCTGGTAGTAGGCGGTCTCGAAGTGCAGGCATGGGTGGTGCTCAAGCGCCCCCCAGTAGCGCCCGAACAAGGTGCTGCGTGCGGGGTCGCCGTCGTAGACCACCAGGGAGGCGGCGATCGGCTGGCCGGCACGCATGGCCACCACCAGCAGCAGGTTCTCCGGCATGGCGGCACCGATGCGCCGGAAGAAGTCCAGGTTCAGATAGGGCGTGGAATGATGCTCGCGGTAGGTCTGGCGATAGCAGCGATGGAAGAAGCGCCATTCGTCGTCGCCGATCTCCGCGCCCCGCAACTGGCGGAAGGTGATGCCAGCTTCCGCCACGCGGCGCCGTTCGGCGCGGATGTTCTTGCGCTTCTTTTGCGAGAGCGTGGCCAGGAACGCCTCGAAGCTCTCATAGCCCGGGTTGGTCCAGTGGAACTGCACGCCATGCCGCATCAGCATGCCGGCGTCTGCCATCAACGCGGCCTCATGCTCGTCCGGGAAGAGCACATGCAGGGATGACAACTGGCTTTGCTCCGCCACCGCCAGCGCGGTTTGCAGCAGGACACGGCGCGCGCCCACGTCCTTGGCCAGCAGCCGCGCGCCCTGGACGGGCGTGAAGGGGATCGCGGACAGCAGCTTTGGGTAGTAGGGAAGGCGGTGCTGCGCATAGGCGTCGGCCCAGGCCCAGTCGAACACGTATTCGCCATACGAGTGCGATTTCGCGTACAGCGGCATGGCCGCCACCAGGCGCTCGCCGCCGCCTTCGTGCGGAGCCCACAGGGTCAGGTAGCGCGGGCTCCAGCCGGTTTCGTCGCAGGCACTGCCGCTGGCGTGCAGGGCGTGCAGGAAGGCGTGGCGCAGGAACGGCGTGGCGCCGGGCTGCGCCGCCACCAGGGCATCCCATGTGGCCGCCGGCAGCTCGGACAGATCGAAAACGATCTGCGTGCGATAATTCTCCATCCGCTCGTGTTCCTGTCCGCCTTGTGCCGCAGCCGCCCCTGGGGGGCTTGCGTCAGGGTGGTCCGGTCCCGGCTTGCAAGATTCAGACTGCATTGCGCTAGATCCGCTCATCATTTGCCTGCTGCCGACGCCTCGGTGGCGCCGGCCAGGGCCTTGTTCCGCCATGGCTGTCCGCGCCGCGCGAGCTTTGCGCGGGCGGCAGGGCCGGTTGAGTCTACCGGAAATGGCGCGGTGCGGCAGGCAACATCCGGCAACCCGCCGGGCAGGCTAAACTCTCTCACTAACCAACGACTATATAAGGGGCCAAAATGWAGCAGATTACCGCCATCATCAAACCGTTCAAGCTGGACGAAGTGCGCGAGGCGCTGGCTGACATCGGCGTGACCGGGTTGACGGTAACCGAGGTGAAGGGCTTTGGCCGCCAGAAAGGGCATACCGAGCTGTACCGCGGCGCCGAGTACGTGGTCGATTTCCTGCCCAAGATCAAGATCGAGGTCGTGGTTGCCGAGAACCAGCTCGATACCGTGCTCGACGCCATCGTCAAGGCGGCGCACACCGGCAAGATCGGCGACGGCAAGATCTTCGTCACCGAGATCGAGCGAGTGATCCGCATCCGCACCGGCGAGCAGGACGAGGCCGCCGTCTAAGCGCTCCGCGCAGGCAATTCAGCACCGGCGCAATCCTGGCGGTCCCGGGGGAGGGGCGCCCGGATTGCCCGGCTAGCTCGGCAGCTTCCAGCCGAAGCGCACGCACAGCAGGCGCGTCGCCGTGATGGTGATCGCGCCCGCGAGCAGGGCCAGTTCCTGCTCGGCCCGCACCCAGGTCAGGCCGACATAGACCCAGCAACCGACAAAGGCACAGGTGGCATAAGGCGACCTGTCGCGCAGGATCATCGGCACCTCGTTGCACAGCACATCGCGCACCACGCCGCCGAACACCGAGGAAATGATGCCCATCATGACCGCCACGGTAGGCGTCATCTGCGCCACCAGCGCGAGCGACGTGCCGGTGACGGAAAACAGCCCGAGGCCGATCGCATCGGCCGTGATCATGGTGCGCTCGGACGCCACCCGGCTGACTACCCGCAGCACGAACGAAGCGCCGAGCGACATGACGAAGATCAGGATCACATAGCCTTCGTGGTCGACCCAGTAGAAGGGCCGGCGGTCCAGCAGCACGTCGCGCACCGTGCCGCCGCCAAAGGCGGTGGCGAACGCCACCACAAACGTACCCACGGCATCGAAGCGCTGCTTGCGCGCGTCGACCACGCCGGAGACGGCGAAGGCGAGCACGCCCACCACTTCCATGACATGCAGGATCAGGGGCAACCGCCCCATCAGGAGATCGAGCGGCAGATGCATCGTGCGCGCGGCCTCAGGCGTGCGGCTGGCGCAGCAGCACCATCAGCGCGCCGGAGCCACCCTCGGCACCGCGCGCCTGAACGAAGGCCAGCACTTCTTCCTTCTGTACCAGCCAGCTGCGCACCTTGCCCTTGAGCACCGGCGTCTTGTCCGGCGAGCCGTTGCCCTTGCCGTGGATCACGCGCACGCAGCGCACGCCGCGCTTGACCGAGCGCCGCACGAACTCGGCCAGCACCTCGCGCGCTTCGTCGCTGCGCAGGCCGTGCAGGTCGATCTTGTCCTGGGGCACCCATTCGCCGCGGCGCAGCTTCTTGACCACGTCCATGCCGATGCCCGGCCGGCGGAACGACAGGGTTTCATCGGTATCCAGCAGGTTCTCGACGTCGAATTCGTCGGAAAGCGATGCGGCCAGCACGGCCTTGTCGTCCAGCTGGGTTTGTACCGGTACCGGCGCGGGGTGGCGCGGCGTGGGCGTGATGCGGTTACGGTCGCGCAGGGCGCTGACGTTGCCCACGCTGCTGCGGAAGACGTCAGCCTCCTCGCGTGCGCGCTGGGCGACGCTTTCCGCCTCGCGGCGTTCGGCTTCGCGCCGCTCGGTGTCAGCCTTGAGGGATTCGCGCAGGCCAGCCAGGTCGGTCAGGCCGAAGCGCTTGGGCGGGCTGGCGGGTTTCTTTGCGCCGTGCGTCATGGAATTCTCCGGGGTGCTCGGCGTGATTATAAAGTGGGGGGAGGTAGTGCAGACGGGCGGGACTGGCGTCGCGCCCAAGGGCTCGCGCGGCCATTTATCCGGGCGCCCGCGGCACGGTGATCGCTGTGCGCAGCGAATCACAGTGCGGCAGGTGCCGGGGGCAGGCGCTTACTGCAGCGCTTCCACGTAACGCTGGGCGTCCAGCGCTGCCATGCAGCCCGTGCCGGCGCTGGTGATGGCCTGGCGGTAGATGTGGTCCTGCACGTCGCCGGCGGCGAACACGCCGGGGATGCTGGTAGCCGTGGCATCGCCGGCCAGGCCGGTCTTGGTCACGATATAGCCGTTGCGCATGTCGAGCTGGCCCTCGAACAGGTCGGTATTGGGCTTGTGGCCGATGGCGATGAACACGCCCGCCAGCTTGAGTTCTTCGGTCTTGTCGCCCTGAGCATCGCGCAGCTTGACGCCGGTCACGCCGGATTCGTCGCCCACCACCTCGTCCAGCACGGTGTTGTAGCGGATTTCGATGCGGCCTTCCTTCTCGCGCTGGAGCAGGCGGTCGACCAGGATCGGCTCGGCGCGGAATTTGTCGCGGCGGTGGATCAGGGTGACCTTGCTGGCGATATGCGACAGGTAGAGCGCTTCTTCCACCGCGGTATTGCCGCCGCCGACAACCGCGACTTCCTGGTTCTTGTAGAAGAATCCGTCGCAAGTTGCGCAGGCCGACACGCCGCGGCCCATGAACAGTTCTTCCGAGGGCAGGCCGAGGTACTGGGCCGAGGCGCCGGTGGCGATGATCAGCGAATSGCAGGTGTATTCACCGGCATCGCCGACCAGGCGGATCGGGCGTTCGGTCAGCTTGGCGGTATGGATGTGATCGAAGATGATTTCGGTGTTGAAGCGCTCGGCATGCTCCAGGAAGCGCTGCATCAGTTCCGGGCCTTGCACGCCGTTGGCATCGGCTGGCCAGTTTTCCACGTCGGTCGTGGTCATCAGCTGGCCACCCTGGGCCAGGCCGGTGATCAGCACCGGCTGGAGGTTGGCGCGGGCCGCGTAGACGGCAGCGGTATAGCCGGCGGGGCCGGAACCGAGAATCAGCACTTTTGCGTGTTTGGCCATGATGCTTTCCTATGGCTGGTGCGCCTTGGTGCGCGCCAGCGTGAATCGAAACCAGCATTATAAGTGGACCGGCGTTTGCTCACTGTTGCAAATTCCAATGGGAGCGATAGCCCCGGCCAAGGTTAAAATGGCCGGCAAACCAAACTTCACACGGTAACCCAGACCCAGGCATGGCCCGAGCTACTACGACAACACGTACCGATCCATCCGCGCTGCCCTCGCGCATCGGCAAGCTGCTGGGCGAAGTGCGCTGGTTCCTGTTGCTGGCTGTCACACTGGCCTTCGTCTGCATCCTGGCCAGCTACAGCAAGGCGGACCCCGGCTGGTCGCACGCCAACCAGGTGGCCGACATCCACAACCTGGGCGGCCGCGTGGGCGCCTGGATGGCCGACGTGCTGTTCTTTATCTTCGGCTTCTCCGCCTACTGGTGGGCGGTGCTGTTGGTACGCCGCTGCTGGCGCGGCTGGCGCGCGCTGACCGCCGAGCTGCCCGAGCGCAACGGCGAGGCGCGCCAGGGGCTGGTGGTGAGCTGGATCGGCTTTGGCCTGTCGCTGACCGCCAGCATGGGCCTGGAAGCCATCCGCATGTATCCGCTGCGCTCGGCGCTGCCGCGCGCCCCCGGCGGCGTGCTGGGCGACCTGCTGGGCGGCTGGATGCAGATGGCGCTGGGATTTACCGGCGCGACCCTGCTGCTGCTGCTGACGCTGGCCATCGGCCTGTCGCTGTTCTTCCATTTCTCGTGGCTGTCGGTGGCCGAGCACATCGGCGGCTTTGTCGAGAACCTCTTCCTCGGCTTCAAGGCGCGCCGCGAGAGCAAGCAGGACCGCATCATCGGCGAGGCGGCCAAGGTCGTGCGCACCGAAACCGTGGAAGTGCAGCGGGTCAAGATCGAGGAGGCGGCGCCGGTGCAGATCGTGCGGCCGCAGGCGGTGCCCAAGCACGAGCGGGTGGAGCGCGAGAAGCAACAGCCGCTGTTCGCCGATATCCAGGACTCCGACCTGCCGCCGCTGGCGCTGCTGGACCCCATCCCGACGCACCAGGAAACCGTCAGCGCCGAGACGCTGGAATTCACCTCGCGCCTGATCGAGAAGAAGCTCAAGGATTTCGGCGTCGAGGTCAAGGTGGTGGCGGCCTACCCGGGTCCGGTCATCACCCGCTACGAGATCGAGCCGGCCACCGGCGTCAAGGGCAGCCAGGTGGTCAACCTGGCGCGCGACCTGGCGCGGTCGCTGTCGCTGGTTTCCATCCGGGTGGTGGAAACCATTCCCGGCAAGGTCTACATGGGGCTGGARCTGCCCAACCCCAAGCGCCAGACGGTACGGCTGTCCGAGATCCTCGGCTCGCAGGTCTACAACGAGAGCGCATCGAACCTCACCATGGCGCTGGGCAAGGACATCGCCGGCAAGCCGATGGTGGCGGACCTGGCCAAGATGCCGCACTGCATGGTGGCCGGCACCACCGGCTCCGGCAAGTCGGTGGGCATCAACGCCATGATCCTGTCGCTGCTGTACAAGGCCAAGGCAGAGCAGGTTCGGCTGATCCTGATCGACCCCAAGATGCTCGAAATGAGCGTCTACGAAGGCATCCCGCACTTGCTGTGCCCGGTGGTGACGGATATGCGCCAGGCCGGCAACGCCCTCAACTGGGCGGTCGGAGAGATGGAGCGSCGCTACAAGCTGATGAGCRMGSTSGGCGTGCGCAACCTGGCCGGCTWCAACAAGAAGATCGACGAAGCCGCCGCGCGCGAGGAGAAGATTCCCAACCCGTTCAGCCTGACCCCGGACGCGCCCGAGCCGCTCGAAAAAGTGCCGATGATCGTGATCGTCATCGACGAGCTGGCCGACCTGATGATGGTGGTGGGCAAGAAGGTGGAAGAGCTGATCGCGCGTATCGCGCAGAAGGCCCGCGCCGCCGGCATCCATCTCGTGCTGGCCACGCAGCGGCCGTCGGTCGATGTGATTACCGGCCTGATCAAGGCCAATGTGCCGACCCGCATCGCCTTCCAGGTCAGCAGCAAGATCGATTCGCGCACCATCCTGGACCAGCAGGGCGCGGAGGCGCTGCTGGGCATGGGCGACATGCTCTACCTGGCGCCCGGCACCGGCTTGCCGATCCGCGTCCACGGCGCCTTTGTTTCCGATGAGGAAGTGCATCGCGTGGTCGAGAAGCTCAAGGAAGGCGGGGAGACCAACTATATCGAGGGCATTCTCGAAGGCGGCGTGGCCGAGGGCGACCTGGGCGGCGACAGCATGGGCGGCGGCGCCGGCATCGGCGGTGGCGGCGGCGAGGCCGATCCGCTCTACGACCAGGCCGTCGACGTGGTGCTGAAGAACCGCCGCGCATCGATCTCCCTGGTGCAGCGCCACCTGCGCATCGGCTACAACCGCGCCGCGCGGCTGCTCGAGGACATGGAAAAGGCCGGCCTGGTTTCCGCCATGTCCGGCAACGGCAATCGCGACATCCTGGCCCCGGCCGGCACCGCCCGCGAAGAAGAATGAGCCGCCGCGCGTAACATGCTGTTACGCGCGAAGCACATGGTTGCGGAATCCGCCATGCGCCCAGGGCTCTAACCGGACAGGCGGCGCTGCCGCATTGGCGCCGCCCCCCCTCCACCAAGCAAGGACAAACCATGCGAATCCGCATTCTCGTGTCGGCATGTGCCGCGGCAGCCATGCTGTCGCTGGCGGCAAGCGCGGCCATGGCTGCCGGCACCGACCAGCTCCAGGCCTTCGTCGCGGGCGTCAAGAGCGCCAGGGGCGAGTTCACCCAGCGCCAGGTCAAAGGGCAGGGCGACAGCCTCAAGGTGGCCAGCACCTCCAGCGGCACTTTCGCGTTTTCGCGTCCGGGCAAGTTCACCTGGCGCTATGTCAAGCCTTACGACCAGCTGCTGCAGGCCGATGGCCAGACGCTCTACATCTACGACAAGGACCTGAACCAGGTGACCGAGCGCAAGCTCGACGGCGCCCTGGGTTCGAGCCCCGCCGCGATCCTGTTCGGCAGCAATGACCTGGAAAAGAACTTCGCCGTGAAGAACGGTCCCACCCGCGACGGCGTAGAGTGGATCGAACTGACGCCCAGGTCCAAGGACACACAGTTCGAACGCATCGGCATCGGCTTCAAGGCCGGCAACCTGGAGGCGATGGAATTGCGCGATGCGTTCGGCAATACGACGCTGCTGACGTTCAGCGCGATGCAGAAGAACCCCTCGCTGCCCGCCGACACCTTCCGGTTCACGGTGCCCAAGGGCGCCGATGTGTTGAAGCAATGAGGCCTGCCATGATCCGAGCTTCCCTCTCCCGGCTGGCCCGGCGCCGTGGCGGCGCCGTCGCCGGCATCGCCGTGGCCGTGCTGCTCGCCGCCTGCGCGGGCCAGAACGGCGCCAGCAAGCATTTCGATGTCGATGCCTTCCTGCGCGCCTCCGACACCGCCTTGCCCGAAGTGCTCGCCAATCCGGATTTCCTCACCGCCACGCAGGCAAGCGCCAACGATTGCGCCGCGTTGCTGCAATCGACCAGCAGTGGCGTGCTGGAAGACCTCCACCCAACCGGCAGCGGCCGCGGACCGGCCTGGCTGCTGCATCCGGCGGGTTCTCCGGGCAAGGTCTGGCTGGTCGTCAGCAAGGGCAGCGGAGAACGGACCTGCCATGGGCCGCTGCCTGCCGATGCCATGAAAGTGCTGGTGGAGCGCGCCGGCGCCTGAATCCGGGTGGCGGGGCGAGGCACGATGGTGATGCCGCGTAATGATCCGGCCTGAATGGCCCCGCCCGGGGCCTTCCAACATTACAACGTTGTAACTTGACCTCCGAAATAGGAATGATTATTGTTCCTTGTTCGTCTTGTGTGAGGATGCTTCCACTGCACCTCCAGGGCGAAGCAGAACATCATCCAGGGGGAGAGTCATGACCGTATTCCGTCACTTGCTGCCGCGCGCCGCCGCGCTTGCCGTGTTGGCGCTGCCGCTCGCCGCGAGCGCACAGGAAAAAGTGCTGAACCTTTACACGGCACGCCATTACCAGACCGACGAAGCGCTCTACGCCAATTTCACCAAGCAGACCGGCATCAAGATCAACCGCATCGAAGGCCAGGAAGACCCGCTGCTGGAGCGCATCAAGAACGAGGGTGCGAACAGCCCCGCCGACGTGTTCATCACGGTCGACATCGGCCGCCTGTGGCGAGCCCAGCAGGCGGGCGTGTTCGCGCCACTCAAATCGAGCGTGCTGGACTCGCGCATTCCCGCCAACTACCGCGACCCGAACGGCGACTGGTTCGGTTTCTCGGCGCGGGCCCGCGTGATCGCCTACAACAAGGCGGCAGTCAAGCCCGGCGACATCAAGAGCTATGAAGACTTGGCCGATCCCAAGTGGAAGGGCAAGCTGTGCATCCGTTCCAGCGGGCACGTCTACAACCTGTCGCTGATGTCCAGCCTGATTGCCCACGATGGCGAGGCCAGGACGGAGCAATGGACGCGCGGTGTCGTGGCCAACCTGGCGCGCGCGCCCAAGGGCGGCGATACCGACCAGCTCAAGGCGGTGGCCGCCGGCGAATGCGATATCGCGGTCGCCAATACCTACTACATCGCCCGCATCCTGAAGTCGGCCAAGCCCGAGGACAAGGCCGTGGCGGAGAAGCTGGGCGTCGTGTGGCCCAACCAGGCCAGCCAGGGCGTGCATATGAACATCTCTGGCGGCGGCATGCTCAAGCATGCGCCCAACAAGGCATCGGCGCGCGCGTTCCTGGAGTACCTGGCAAGCGACGAGGCGCAGCGCTATTTTGCCGATGGCAATAACGAGTGGCCGGTGGTGGAAAGCGTGAAGATCAGCAATCCGGCACTCGAAGCCATGGGCAGCTTCAAGGCGGACAAGATCAATGTTGCTGAGTTGGGCAAGTACCAGCCGCAAGCACAGAAGGTAGCGGACAAGGCTGGTTACAAGTAAGCGCGGTCTGACTGGGCGGGACGGGAATGGCGGCGCAAGCCGCCATTTTTCATGCGGGGGCCTTCTGCTTCGGCTGCAAGGCGCCCGCGGCCTTGTTTTCCCCGCTTTCCAGGCGCCGGAAGCGCAGCTTTGCGCCACGCTCCCTGTGCTTCTCGAAGGTCAGTTTCAAGTGCTCGCGCCGCCGCGTGTGCGAGTGGCCCAAGGTGCCATCCGCGTACGGCAGCTTGGCCACCACGGCGCCTGCGGTCTGGCGTGCCAGCAGCACGTCCAGTGCTTGCCGCGCGCGCACCTGGGCGTGCAGCATCGCGTCGGAGGGATTGGCGCGGGCGCGCGCCTGGTCGTAAGGCAGCATGACCGGGCCGGCCAGTTGGCGCAGTGCCGCGCGGATGTGCGGGCTGTCCAGCCCGGCCTCATGGAGGATCCAGGCAGCGTCGTGGCGCAGCCATGGCTCGGGGTCGCGGAGCTTGCGCAGCAGGGCAAGCGAGATATCGGTCTGYAGGTAGCCGTGCGCGCGCCTTACCGCGTTGAGCGCGATGCGCCTGACATGGGAATTATCGTGATCGAACAGGTCCGCCACCACGCGCTCGACCATGCCTGGCTTTTCCAGTTGCTCCGCCAGTTGGCCCGCCAGGGCGATTTCCTCGACGGCGCTGACCCGGTCTTGCGGGTTCAGCCGGTTCAGCTTGAACACGAGCATGCGGTAACGAAGCTGCATAACACTCTCTGAAGTCGCTGCGAACAAGTGCCGGGCAACGATTGCGGGCGGCACAGTCATGATGCGGCGCGAAGCACGCCAGCGGCGGGGGCAGGCCGCCCGGCACGCGCGGGAAGGGGGCGGCGAGCCGGGGCGCAGCTTCGGACTAGTGAGATATCGGCAATACGTTGAAGAAATTTAGGAGTATTCGCACCTGTTTCCGCAGGCGATCCCTGTGGGTTACTCCCGCGCCTCCCGCCGTATCGAGCGCGACAGCAGGATCACCGGCAGCAGGCCCACCGCCACGATCACCAGCGACGCCGTGGCGGCTTCGGCAAGGCGCTCGTCGGATGCCAGGTTGTAGGCCTGTACCGCGAGCGTATCGAAATTGAACGGCCGCATCACAAAGGTGGCGGGCAACTCCTTCATGACATCGACGAAGACGATCAGCGCCGCGGTCAGCAGGCTGCCACGTAGCATCGGCAGGTGCACGCGCCGCAACGTGGCGCCGGGGCCGTGGCCCAGGCTGCGCGATGCCGCATCCATGCCTGGCGTGATCTTGACCAGGCCAGCGTTGACGGTTTGCAGGGCCACGCCCAGGAAGCGGACCAGGTAGGCATAGACCAGCGCGGCAATGCCGCCGGTCAGCAAGAGCCCGGCCGACCATCCCAGATGCTGTTGCAGCCAGGACGAAACGGCATTGTCCAGCCGCGCCACCGGCACCAGCACGCCCACCGCCACCACCGAGCCGGGCAGGGCATAGCCCATGCCGCACACCCGCGTGAGCGCGCGCAACAGCCAGCCCCGGCCGGCGGCAATGCCACGTCCCGCATAGCCGATCAACAGCGCGGCCAGCACGGCTACCAGCGCGGTGACGCTGGCCAGCAGGAAGCTGTTGCGCACCAGCCCTATAAAGCGCGGCCCGAACTGCGCATCGCCCTCGGCCAGCGCCATCTTGCACAGCATCAGCGCCGGGATGGCAAAACCCAGTAGCACGGGCAGCACGCACACCAGCAGCGCCAGCGCGGCCCGCCAGCCATGCAGCCGGTAGGCCGGAGCGCGGCGCTGGCCGCCGTGCACGCGGGCACGGCCGCGGCTGATGCGTTCGGCCAGCAGGATGCCGATCACGAACACCAGCATGAAGGCGGACAACTGGGCCGCTGCGTTCTTGTCGCCCAGCGAGAACCACGCGCGGTAGATGCCGGTGGAAAAGGTCGGGATGCCGAAGTAGGCCACGGTGCCGAAATCGGCCAGCGTTTCCATCAGCGCGAGCGCGGTGCCGGCGACGATGCCGGGGCGCGCGAGCGGCAGCATGATGCGCCATACGCTGCCCCAGGTGCCATAGCCAAGCAGACGCGCCGCCTCCAGCGTGTTCAGGGTTTGCTGCAGGAAGGCCGCGCGCGCGGTCAGGTAGACATAGGGATAGAGCACCAGCGTGAACAGCGCGATGGCGCCGCCCAGCGAGCGGATATCCGGAAACCAGTACTCGCGCGCGCGCCAGCCGGTCAGCTCGCGCAGCCAGCTTTGCACCGGGCCCGCGAACTGCAGCGCATCGGTATAAGCGTAGGCGATGACATAGGCGGGCATCGCCAGCGGCAGCACGAGGGCCCATTCCAGCCATGCCCGTCCGGTAAAGCGGTAGGTGCTGACCAGCCACGCGGTGGGTACGCCGAGCAGCAGCACGCCGGCACAGACCCCGGCCAGCAGCCACAAGGTATTGACCACGTACTCGGCCAGCACCGTGTCGGCGAGGTGCCGCCAGGTGTCGCCGCTGGGCGTGAGCAGGCTGCTGGCCACCTGCGCGATCGGCAGCGCGATCAGCAGTGCGGCCAGGCCGGCGACTAGGGCGAGGGGGTGCAGGCGGCTGGTAGGGCTGGGTCGAAGCAGGCTCATTCGGTGGCGGCTTGGATGACTGTGATGGTGCGTGGGAGGATGAGGCCCGCTGGCAGGCCCGGTCGGACGATCCCGGCAGGGACGCCCGGGGCCAGCGTGATTCGAGCATGGTGCTTCGATAGCCGGGCCCAGCATTCTAGCAATGCATGCAGGGCGGCCTGCATACATGCGCGGCACACAGATGGGCCCGCCCTCCATATAATGCTCGGCATGCCAAGCCACCCGCTTCCCAATTCGTCCGAGCAAGCACGAGCCGACACCGTGATCGTGGTTGATCGCATCCATCATGGATTCGGCGGGCATGCCGTCGTCAACGGCCTGTCCTTTACCCTGGCGCGCGGCAGTATCGCCTGCCTGCTCGGGCCCAGCGGCTGCGGCAAGACCACCGTGCTGCGCGCAATCGCAGGGTTCGAGCCGTTGCGCGAAGGGCGCATCCTGCTCCAGGGGACGGTGATGTCGTCGCCGGGTTTTGCCGTGGCGCCGGAGCACCGTCGCATCGGCATGGTGTTCCAGGACTACGCCTTGTTCCCGCACCTGAGCGTGGCCGACAACATCGCCTTCGGGCTGCATGCCATGCGCCGCGGCGAACGCGCCGCGCGGGTCGGGGAGATGCTGGCGCTGGTGGGGCTGGCCGGCTCCGGCGGCAAGTTTCCGCATGAGCTGTCGGGCGGCCAGYAGCAACGCGTGGCACTGGCGCGGGCGCTGGCGCCGCGTCCCGAATTGCTGCTGCTCGACGAGCCATTCTCCAATCTGGATATCGAACTGCGCGAACGCCTGAGCCTGGAGGTGCGCGACATTCTCAAGGCTCAGGGCACCACCGCCATCCTCGTCACGCACGACCAGCACGAGGCCTTCGCCATGGCTGACGAGATCGGCGTGATGCATGCCGGCGCGATCGAACAGTGGGACAGCGCGCACAACCTCTATCACCGGCCGGCCACGCGCGTGGTTGCGGACTTCATTGGCCAGGGCGTGCTGATGCCGGGCCGTCTCGCCAGTCCGCACGTGGTCACGCTGGAGCTGGGCACGCTGCAAAGCCGTGAGCCGCTTGGCGTGCCGCCCGCCACCACCGAGGTGGACGTGCTGATTCGCCCCGACGATATCGTGCATGACGACGCCAGCCCGTTGCAGGCCGAGATCCTGCACAAAGCCTTTCGCGGAGCCGATATCCTGTACACGCTGCGCCTGGCTGGCGGCGGGCAGGTGTTGTCGCTGGTGCCTTCGCACCACGATCATGCGCTCGGCGAGCGCATCGGCATCCGTGTGGAGGTGGAGGATGTCGTGGCGTTCCGGCGCGGCTGAGTGTACGCCGGCGGGCATTTGGCAGCTCGCTTGCCCTTCTTGTCGGTCCTTTTGGATACGACGGCTTCACTACCCCACGACCCCAGGACTTTCCACCATGTCTGCTTCCCTGAAGCGCGCGTCCCGGCCGCTGCGCCGTCAACTGCTGCGCGGCGGCGTGCTGCTCACCCTGCTTGCCTGTGGCGCCGGACAGGGCTGGGCGCAGCCCGCCGCCACCCCCACGGCGTGGCGCATGGCCACCGAATATCCGGCCAGCGCCATGCCGGGCGAAGGGCTGGCCACGTTCGCCGAAGAGGTGAAGACGCGCACGGCTGGCGCCATCGAGGTGATGCCCAGCTTCGATGCCAGCGCGGGCGTCAAGTCCGCGCAGATGCCCGCAGCGGTGAAAGAAGGGCGGCTGGAGGGCGGGGACGCCTTCGGTGGCGCGCTGGGCGCGGTCGATCCCCTGTTCCTGCTGTCTTCGCTGCCTTTCGTCGCGACCTCGGTGGAGTCCGCCCGGCGCCTGGCCGAACTGGCCCGCGCGGATTACGCACGGGCCTTCGAGGCGCAGGGGCAGCATCTGCTGTATGTCACGCCGTGGCCGCCGACCGGGTTGTGGTCGCGCAATCCGGTCGCTACGCTGGCCGACCTGCGCGCGCTGTCGGCACGCACCTACGACGAGACTTCCACCGAGGTCATGCACGCTGCCGGCGCGCAGGCCACCAGCCTGTCCTTTGCCGACGCCATGCCGCGCCTGAAAGACGGTTCGGTCAACGCGGTGCTGTCCTCGGGCGACGGCGGCGCGGGGCGCAAGTTATGGGATTACCTGCCCAACTTCACGGCCATTGGCTATGCCATGCCGCTGTCCTTTACCACGATCAACGCGGCCGCTTACGCGGCCCTGCCGGGCGCGTTGCGCGCCGCCGTGGATGCCGCCGCGCAGGCTACCGAGCAACGGCAGTGGACGCGCCTGGGTACCCGGCTGGAAGAGAACACCGCGCGCATGCGCGCGAACGGCGTGACCATCCAGGCAAGCCCTGCCGCGGCCGTGCAGCAGGCACTGCGCGAGGCCGGCGCGGGGGCGGTAACCGCGTGGCGCGCGCGCGTGGGCAGCGCGCGGGCCGGCGTGCTGGATGCCTTCATGCGCAACGAGCGCGCCGCGCGCTAAAGCGCTCGCCCGAGCGGGCCGCCACGCGCGATGGTCTACAYTGTCAGGTTCCGAGGCGCAGCGGTTCGCACCGTGCGCGCCTGCCCCGACATAAAGGCCTGAATACCGTGGCGGACACGCTGTTTTCCGAAGCTCCCGATCGTTCCCTACAACCCCTGGCCGAGCGCCTGCGCCCACGCAACATCGACGAGGTGATCGGCCAGCAACACCTGCTTGGCGTCGGCAAGCCGTTGCGGGTGGCGTTCGCATCCGGCGAGCCGCACTCCATGATCCTGTGGGGCCCGCCCGGTGTGGGCAAGACCACGCTGGCGCGGCTGATGGCCACGGCCTTCGATGCCGAGTTCATTGCGCTGTCGGCAGTGCTCTCGGGCGTCAAGGACATCCGCGAGGCGGTCGAGCGCGCCGAGCAATACCGCGCCCACGGCCGGCGCACGCTGGTCTTCGTGGACGAAGTCCACCGCTTCAACAAGAGCCAGCAGGATGCCTTCCTGCCGCACGTGGAAAGCGGGCTGTTCACCTTTATCGGCGCCACCACCGAGAACCCGTCCTTCGAGGTCAACGGCGCCTTGCTGTCGCGCGCCGCGGTGTATGTGCTCAAGAGCCTGGATGACGATGAGCTGACGCAGTTGGCGCGCCGCGCCGGCGAGGAACTGGGCGGCCTGCAGTGGGAGGACGAGGCGCTGCAGCTGACCGTGGCCTCGGCCGATGGCGACGGCCGCAAGCTGCTCAACAATATCGAGATCGTGGCGCGTGCCGCGCGCAGCGCCGGCGCGGCCATCATCGACAAGGCGCTGCTGGGCAGCGCCTTGTCGGAGAACCTGCGGCGCTTCGACAAGGGCGGCGACGCCTTCTACGACCAGATCAGCGCGCTGCATAAATCGGTGCGTGGCTCCGACCCGGACGCCACGCTGTACTGGTTCTGCCGCATGCTCGACGGCGGCGCCGATCCGCGCTACCTGGCGCGCCGCATCGTGCGCATGGCATGGGAAGACATCGGCCTGGCGGATCCGCGTGCCGCCCGCATCACGCTTGACGCGGCCGAGACCTACGAGCGGCTGGGCTCGCCCGAAGGCGAACTCGCGCTGGCGCAGGCGCTGATTTACCTCGCAGTCGCGCCCAAGTCCAACGCGGGCTACAACGCCTACAACGCCGCGCGCGCCTTCGTGGCGAAGGACAAGTCGCGCGGCGTGCCGGTCCACCTGCGCAACGCCCCGACCAAGCTGATGAAAGAGCTGGGCCACGGCCACGCCTACCGCTACGCGCACGACGAGCCGGAGGCCTATGCTGCCGGCGAGCATTACTTCCCCGATGACCTCAGGCGCCAGGGCTGGTACCAGCCCACCCCGCGCGGGCTGGAAGGCAAGATCGGCGACAAGCTGCGCCACCTGCGCGACCTCGATGCGCAGTGGCAGCGGCAGCAGGGCAAAGGCAAGGGCAGGGACGAAGGCGGCGAGGGCGGGGCGCAATAGCGCACATCGACAGCGCCGGGCGGGCCGTCGTCGGGAACAGCGGCCGAAGCGCCTGCCTGTTCCCCGGCCGGTGGTTCGGCGCTTGCGCCGGCCAGTACAGTAAAATGGCGGGTCCGCCGGCATACCGCTGGCCCATGCACCTCCCCTCATACGCAACATGCTAGACATCCAGCTGTTCCGCAAAGACATCGACGCCGTGGCGCAACGCCTTGCCACGCGCGGATTCCAACTCGACGTAGCGGCCTTCCAGGCACTCGAAGCCGAGCGCAAGCAACTGCAGACCCAGACCGAGGAACTGCAGGCGCGCCGCAACAGCCTCTCCAAGCAGATCGGCATGCTCAAGGGCAAGGGCGAAGACGCCTCGGCGGTGATGGCCGAAGTCGGCGGCATCGGCGATACCCTCAAGGCATCGGCCGCGCGCCTGGAAGAAATCCAGGCCCAGCTCTCCGAAATCCTGGAAGCCATCCCCAACCTGCCGCACGAGAGCGTGCCGGTGGGCCGCGACGAAACCCAGAACGTGGAAGTGCGCCGCGTCGGCACGCCGCGCAGCTTCGACTTCGAGGTCAAGGACCACGTCGACGTGGGCGAGCGGCTCGGACTGGATTTCGATACCGCGGCCAAGGTTACGGGCTCGCGCTTCTCCATGCTGCGTGGCGGCGTCGCGCGCATGCACCGCGCGCTGGTGCAGCTGATGCTCGATACCCACACGCTGGAGCACGGTTATACCGAGATGTACGTGCCGTACATCGTCAATGCCGCATCGATGCGCGGCACCGGCCAGTTGCCCAAGTTCGAGGAAGACCTGTTCAAGGTGCCGCGCAAGGTTGGCAGCGAAGAGGGCGAGCGCCTCGAGAACTTCTACCTGATCCCCACCGCCGAGGTGCCGCTGACGAATATCGTGCGCGACGCCATCGTGGCCGGCGACAAGCTGCCGCTGCGTTTCGTTGCCCACACGCCTTGCTTCCGCTCGGAAGCCGGTTCCTACGGCAGGGACACGCGCGGCATGATCCGCCAGCACCAGTTCGACAAGGTCGAACTCGTGCAGGTGGTGCAGCCCGAGCATTCATTCGATGCGCTGGAACAGCTCACGGGCCATGCGGAAGCCATCCTGAAGAAGCTGGACCTGCCGTTCCGCACCGTCGCGCTTTGCACGGGCGACATGGGCTTCGGCAGCACCAAGACCTATGACCTCGAAGTCTGGATCCCCGCGCAGGGCACGTACCGCGAGATCAGCTCCTGCTCGAACATGGGCGACTTCCAGGCGCGCCGCATGCAGGCCCGTTTCCGCGCGGGCCAGGGCAAGCCGGAGCTGCTGCACACGCTCAATGGCTCGGGCCTGGCCGTTGGCCGCACGCTGGTGGCGATCCTGGAGAACTACCAGAACGCCGATGGCTCGGTAACGGTACCGGCCGCATTGCAGCCGTATCTGGGCGGCCTGACGCGCCTGGGACCCGAGGCATAAATTTTCGCCGCCGGGGGCTTGCGGTTGGAGCGGGATTTCCTCTATAATCTTGTTCTTCGCGACAAGCGACCCAGTTACCGGAGAGGTGGCAGAGTGGTCGAATGTACCTGACTCGAAATCAGGCGTAGGTGCGAGCCTACCGTGGGTTCGAATCCCACCCTCTCCGCCAGCAGTAAGCAAAGCCCCACGATTTTTCACGGAGTCGTGGGGCTTTTGCATTGGGGGTGCGGAATCGCGCTGCCCGCATCATGGCGCGAGCAGCCCAAGCGGTCTCGCGCAGTCAATGCACTATCATGACGCTGCTCCGATTCGAACAGCCGCTCATGACCCAGCCTTCTTTCCCGCCCTCCACTCAAGCCCAATCCGGCGCCGATTTGCCTTCCGGCTATCTGCCGGGCATGCCTTATCGCCACTACAAAGGCGGCGCCTATGCCATCGTCGGCCTCGGCGTGATCGAGTCGGACATGTCGCAGGTGGTGGTGTACGAGTCGATGCGGGACCGCTCCCGGTTGTGGGTGCGTCCGCTGGATGTGTTCGCCGAAAACGTGGCTACGCCACAAGGCACGCAGCCGCGTTTCGCACTGGACTGGCCGGCGGCGCTGGGCTGCCTGGACTTCCTGCCGCGCGCGACGGTGTTGCAGGTGCTGGCTTGCTACGACGCGCCTTACCGGCACTACCATGATCGCCGGCATGTGCTGGAGATGTTTGAAGCCGCGCAGGCGCGCGGTGTGGCACTGACGCCCGCGCAAGCGCTGGCGGTGCTGTTTCACGACGCGGTCTACGTGCCGGRCTGCGAGCATAACGAAGCGGCCTCGGCCGCGCTGATCGAGACCATGGTCGTCGGCGTCGATGCCGCGGTGACATCGCTGGCCGCGCGCATCGTGATGGATACGTGCGGGCATCGCGCCTCGGTGCCCGAGTCGGAACTCGTGCTGGATCTCGATCTCTGCCGTCTGGCGGCGTCACCGGCGGACTTCGGTGCCTGGACCGCCGCTGTGTTCGAGGAAAACCGTGCGCTGCTGGCTAATCGCACCGGCCTGGACGGCGATGCCCTGTTCGCGGCCTTCCTGCAGCGCAGGATCGCTTTCCTGCAAGGCCTGGCGCAGCGCGCGCAGCTCTTCCTCACGCCGGCGTTCGCCGATTGCGAAGCGCCGGCACGCGCCAATATCGCGCGCATGGCCGCGGGAGGCTGACCGATGCCTACCGCTTCCTGGCTCACGCCGGCGACCGCGCTGGGCGTAGTGGGCCTGCTAGCCTTGTTTGCGCTATTGCTGCTGTGCTTGGTGCGCGGCTTGTTGCTGGTCATCCGCCCGCTCGTGCGCCGGCTCGATGCCGCGCGCCTGCGTGGCCGCGATGCGCTGCACGCGCGTGCCGGCCGGCAGTGGCCGCGCGTGGTCCGCATGCTGGAGCGCGATATCGCCGAACTGCTCCTGCTGGCGCTGGGCGGGGTCTTGCTGCTGGCTTGCGCGGGCGCTTTATTGTGGCTGGGCGAGTCCATCGCCGAGGGTGCGCCGCTGGTGCAAGTGGATCAGGCCGTGTTCGCGCAACTGCGCGCGTGGCAGCAAGGGTGGCTCGATACGGCCATGGTTGTGCTGACCGAACTGGGTGGAGCGCGAGTTTCCGTGGCGGTGGGCGTGACCGTGTTTGGCTGGCTGGCGTGGCGCCGTGCCTGGGTGGCGGCGGCCTACTGGGTGGGGGCGCTGGTCGGTGCGCGCGCTTGCGTGATGGTGCTCAAACTGGCGCTCGAGCGCAGCCGTCCTGCCAGCATCTACGGCGGCCTGGAGTCCTTCTCCTTCCCCAGCGGGCACGCCACCAGCAGCATGGTGACCTATGGCTTCCTGGCTTTCCTGCTGTGCTTGCGCCAGCCGTGGCGCGCCCGGATCCCGGTGATTGCGCTGACCGCGGTGACGGTGGCGCTGATTTGCCTGTCGCGGCTCTACCTTGGCATGCACTGGCTGTCCGACGTGCTGGCCGGTTGCGCGCTCGGTTTTGCCTGGATCGTGCTGCTGGGTACCGCCTACGCGACCCTGCACGCGCCGGAGCGCCTTGCGCCGCTACGCCTGGGCGTGGCCGCTGCTGCGGCGGTGGTGGTGGTTGGCGCCTGGATCGTGGCGTTCCAGTTGCCCACCACGGTGGAGCGTTATCGCCGTGCGCTTACGGCTGGAACGGTTCCGCCGGTGGCAGCCGCGAGACCAGCAACTGATCGATCTTGTGATGGTCGATATCCACCACTTCAAAGCGGAAACCCGCGGCCTCGATGGATTCCGACTTCTTCGGGATGCGCTTGAGCGTGTAGATCACCAGCCCGGCGGCGGTATCGACGTAATCCTCGCCGGGCAGCTCGTCCAGCTCCAGCGCCTTCTTCAGGTCCACCAGCGGCGTGAGGCCGTCGACCAGCCATGAGCTTTCGTCGCGCCGCACGATCTGTTCGTCTTCGGTGGAGTAGATGATGTTGCCCATCAGCGCGCCGACGATATCGTCGAGCGCGACGATGCCGACCACCAGCCCGTACTCGTTCATCACCACGGCAAAGTTCTGGTGCATCTCGCGAAAGCGCGTGAGCGACTCGGTGAGCGTGAGCGTGTCCGGGATCACCAGCACGTTCTTGTCGTGGTGCTTGCCGATATTGCCGATGTTGCCGATCACGCCGGTGGAATCGTCGGCGAGGAACATCTGCAGGATGTCCTTCGAATCGATATAGCCCAGCACGTCGTCGAGGTTGTGCCCGCACACCGGGTATTGCGCGTGCGGGTAATTGACCAGCTTGCGGCGCAGGCTGTCGGCGGGTTCGTCCAGGCCGATGTAGACCACCTCGTCGCGCGGCGTCATCACGGCGGTGACGCTCTTGGCATCGAGCTCGAACACGTTCTCGATCAGGTGAATCTCGTGCTTGTGCAGCACGCCCGCTTCCGCCCCAGCGTCGACCATGGCGGCGATGTCTTCCGAAGTGATCTGGTCGATATGCTTGGTGGGCACGCCGAACAGGCGCAGCGTGGCGTCGGCGGCGCCGTTGAACACATAGACGAGCGGCTTGAAGATCTTGATCAGGGTCAGCATCGGGTCGATCACCACCAGCGCGCACGCTTCGGGGTACGTCATGGCGATGCGCTTGGGGATCAGGTCGGCGAACTGGATGAAGAGCAGGGTGACGATCAGGAAGGAGCCGACATTGGCGATGCGCTGCGTCGCGACGGCGTCCAGGTAGGGCAGCAGCGCGGCCTGCACCAGGTCGGAGACATGCTTCTCGCCGACGATACCCGCCAGGATGGCCACGCTGTTGACGCCGATCTGCACGATGGTGAAGAAGTTGCCCGGCTCCTCCTTGAGCAGCATGATCTTGGTGGCACGGCGGTCGCCACGCTCGGACAGGGTCTGCAGCTTGGTGCGGCGCGAAGCGGTCAGCGCGATCTCGGATATCGAGAAGAAGGCGCTTACCAGGATGAGGAGAAGCAGGGTCAGGGCGAACATAGGTTTGGGAAAGCACCGTTCAGGCGCTTTGATGATGGTGCACGGCGCACGGTACTGTCAAATTCCTCAGCTTCCATAGAGGACGGCAAAAGGGCTCATTTAGGGGCGTGCTCGAAACTGACCGCCGGCGCCTCCAGCCGCTGCGGCAGCGCAGCAGCCACCTCCCGCGCCGCGGCGGCAAACTGCTCGCGCATATCGTCGGCCAGGCTGGAGCTGCCGCGGTGGCTGGCGCGCAGCAACTGGATCTCGAACGACAGGGCGGGCTTTACCTCGTGCAGCGAGACGCGCTCGGGGTTTGCGCCCAGCGCGGTGTACTGGTCGAGCAAGGTCAGGCCGAGGCCGGCATCGACCAGGGCCAGTGCCAGCGAGTAAGTCTGGACTTCCAGCGTGGAGCGCGGCTCAAGCGCGTTGCGTGCCAGCGTCTGGCGCACCAGCAGGCCGAGCGAACTGTTGTCGTCGTAGGCGATGAAGGGGCGTTCCACCAGCCGGTGCATCGGCACGTCGGCCCGGCGCCCGCGCGACGATAGCGGCTCGCCCCGAGGCACCGCCAGCAGCATCTGCCCGCCGGCCACCGGCTCGCTGGAGATGGCCTCGTGGCGCGGCGGCGAGAAGGCAAAACCCAGGTCGATCTGGTTGGCCAGCAGCCCCTGCACGATCTCGTCGGTGTGGTGGGTCAGCACCTGAACCTGGGTCTCGGGATGGCGCGCGCAGAAAGCGCGTACGGCAGGCACCAGCAAGGGGCTGGCCAGGCTCGGCGTGGCCGCCACACGCAGGCGGCCGGCACCTTTGTGGCGCAGGCTTTCGGAGACGCGCCGCACCCGCTCGATCTCGCCATAGAGCCGCTCGACATCACCGTAGAGCGCGGTGGCCTCCGGCGTGGCCTGCAGCCTGCCCTTGATCCGGTCGAACAGGCGAAATCCGAGCGTGGCCTCGGCATGCTGCAGCACGCGCGTGACGACAGGCTGCGAGACATGCAGCAGGCGGGCCGCCTCGCTGACGGTGCCGGTCAGCATGACCGCACGAAAGACCTCGATCTGGCGCAATCGCATCGGGTAACGGATGGTGCCTGGGGAGCACCTATAGCCTAAAGACATATTCTTGCACGTATTCGCATTGGGCAAGGCTGGCTGCTTGGTCTAACCTTCGTCGGATCGGATTGGACCGGGGCAGAGAGGCGGACGATGAAGGTTGTGATCGTGGGGGCGGGCGTGATCGGGATGAGCGCCGCGTGGCGGCTGGCAGGCGACGGGCATGAGGTGACCGTGCTGGAGCGGCACGGCGGCCCCGGCGAGGAAACCAGCTTCGCCAACGGCGGGCAGCTCAGCTACAGCTATGTCGCCCCCCTGGCAGGCCCGGGGGTGCTGGGCAAAGTGCCTGGCTGGCTGCTGCGTCCCGATTCGCCGATGCGCTTCCGGCCCTCGGGGGACCCCGCGCAGTGGCGCTGGCTGGCTGCGTTTGCCCGTGCCTGCAACGCCGCCACCAGTGAAGCCACCACGCGCAAGCTGCTGCGCCTTGCCTTTTACTCCCGCGACCTGATGCAGGCTTTCGTCGACAGCCAGCCGGCGGAGTTCGGCTTCGCCCGGCGCGGCAAGCTCATTGTGCATCGCGATAAAGACAGTTTCGAGGCAGCCTGCCGCCTGCTCGACTATCAGGCCAGCCTGGGCTGCGAGCAACAGGCGCTGGACGGCGATGCGTGCGTGGCGCTGGAGCCGGCGCTGGCCGGCATGCGCGGCGAGATCGCCGGCGCCATTCATACCCCGAGCGAGGAAGTGGCCGATTGCCATCGCTTTTGCCTGGCACTGGCACAGTTGCTGCGCGGCAGGCCTGGCGTGTCGCTGCGCTTCGGCGCCAGCGTGCTGGGCATCGAGTGCGAAGGCGACCGTGTGACCGGCGTGCGCACCGCGTCCGGCATCGAGCGCGCCGATGCGGTGGTGGTGGCCGGCGGCATCGGCAGCGTGGCGCTGCTCAAGCCGCTGGGCCTGCGGCCGCCCTTGTGGCCGCTCAAGGGCTACAGCATCACGGTGCCGATCGCGGATGGCGCCAGCGCGCCGCATATCAGCATCACCGACTTTGCGCGCAAGATCGTCTATGCCCGCATCGGCAATACCTTGCGCGTGGCCGGCATGGCCGATCTGGTGCGGGCGGACACCGTCATCGACCGCGCGCGGATCGCCACGCTGGCCGGCGAGACGCGCGCACTGTTTGGCGACATCGCGCCGCGCATGGAACCTGGGCAGTTGCAGCCATGGGCCGGCCTGCGTCCGGCTACGCCGAGCGGCCTGCCGATGGTGGGGCCTTCGCGCCTGCGCGGCTTGTGGCTTGATATCGGCCACGGCGCGCTCGGCTTCACGCTGGCCATGGGCAGCGCGGGTTTGCTGGCCGATGGCCTGGCAGGGCGCAAGCCGGTCATCGAAGCCGGGGATTTCGCCGCGACGCTGGCCTGAGCCCTAGCGCCGGCGTTGCAGTTTTGTTTGCGTCAAGGCGCAGAGACGTCACCACCTCAATACTTCACGAGCCGTCACCAACCCAAGGAGAAAGCGATATGCAATCCAACGTTCGTCCCCACCGATTCTCCCGCTGCCTGCTGGCTGCCGCCATGCTTGCGTGTGCCGCCGGCGCGGCCATCGCCGACGATGGCGAGACGCTGCGCAAGATCAAGGATACCGGCGTGATCTCGCTGGGCTATCGCGAGTCGTCGATCCCGTTCTCCTATACCAATGGCAAGGACGTGATGGGCTACTCGCACGAAATCCTGCTGCAGATCGTCGACAAGGTGAAAACGCAACTGCAGATGCCCAACCTGCAGGTCAAGCTGGTCCCGATTACCTCTCAGAACCGCATTACGCTGGTGCAGAACGGCACCATCGACATCGAGTGCGGCACCACCACCAACAACCTCGAGCGTCAGAAGCAGGTGGCGTTTTCCAACAGCCTCTTCGTCTACGGCCTGCGCATGCTGACGAAGAAGGACTCGGGCGTGAAGGACTTCCCGGACCTGAAGGACCGCAACGTGGTGACCACGGCGGGCACCACCGACGAACGCCTGCTGGTGAAGATGAACGGCGAGAAGGGCATGAACATGAACCTGATCAGCGCCAAGGATCACGGCCAGTCCTTCCTGATCCTGGAGACCGGCCGCGCGGTGGCCTTCGTGATGGACGAGCCGCTGCTGTACGGTGAGCTGACCAAGGCCAAGAACCACGGCGAGTGGACGGTGGTAGGCACGCCGCTGCAGACGGAGAACTACGCGTGCATGTTCCGCAAGGACGATCCGTCCTTCAAGAAGCTGGCCGATGGCGTAATCGCCGGGCTGATGACCAGCGGCCGCGCCGAGCAGCTCTACAAGAAATGGTTCCAGTCGCCGATCCCGCCGCGCGGCATCAATCTCAACTATC
This sequence comes from Cupriavidus sp. 05N39, assembly GCF_056397325.1. NCBI lineage: Bacteria > Pseudomonadati > Pseudomonadota > Betaproteobacteria > Burkholderiales > Burkholderiaceae > Cupriavidus > Cupriavidus sp. 05N39. The sequence goes on along the minus strand of NZ_JBFTNE010000058.1, from coordinate 19,948 downwards.
CGCTCTCGGCCGAGATGAAGGATCTTTACGCACAGCCTAACGACAAGGCGTTCCAGTAGGCCAGGCCGGCGCGGGCAGGGCGAATCGTTATTGCTGTGCAACGGGAAGTTGCGGTAGGCTCAATGCAGGTCTACGCTCCTGGTGGGCCAACCCTTGGCGGCGCGAATGCGGTTCGCGCCGCTTGTGCTGACTGGAGAACATATGCGATCGCTTCGTACTGGCTGCCTCGGGGCACTGCTCGCCGTTTCGCTGCTGGCAACGGGTGCCGCCGTGCAGGCCGCCGACCTGCTCGACACCGTGAAGCAGGCCGGCGTGCTGAAGATTGGCCTGGAGGGTACCTATCCGCCGTTCAACTACCGCGGCGGCGGCAACCAGCTGGAGGGTTTCGACGTCGACGTGGCCAAGGGCGTGGCGGCCAAGCTCGGCGTCAAGCCGGAGTTCGTCACCACCGAGTGGAGCGGCATCATTGCCGGGCTACAGGCTGGCAAGTTCGATGTGATCGTCAATCAGGTCGCGGTCACACCGCAGCGCAAGCAGGTGCTGGATTTCTCCACGCCTTATGTCTATTCGGCAGCGCAGCTGATCCAGCGCAAAGACGACAAGCGCCAGTTCAAATCGCTCGATGACCTGAAGGGCAAGAAGCTCGGGGTGAGCCTGGGCAGCAACTACAACGAGCTGGCCAAGTCGGTGGCCGGCATCGACGTCAAGACCTATCCCGGCGCACCGGAGTACCTGCGCGACCTGGCGGCGGAACGCGTGGACGCCGCGCTCAACGACCGCCTGATGATCGGCTACCTGATCAAGACGTCGAGCCTGCCGCTGCGGCCCGGCGCGATCGTCGAAGGTGGCAATGCCGAGGTGGCGATCCCCTTCCGCAAGGACAATCCGAAGTTCAGGCAGGCCATCGACCGCGCGCTCGACGAGATGCGCAAGGACGGCAGCCTCGGCAAGCTCTCGGTGAAGTGGTTCGGCGCGGACGTGACCAGGCCGGCCAAGTAAGCGCGGGTTGCGCCTGCCGGGCGCGAGCCTGTCAACCGGGCGTTGTGACGTTGTGATGCTGCCATGGCCGCCCTCGTTGCCGTGGCCGGCATGCTCCAGGGCCTACCATGTCCGCTCTCCAGCTTGTCGCCGATTCGCTGCCCGTGCTGATGCAGGGCATGTTGCTCACCATCAAGTTTGCCCTGCTGTCGATGGTCTTCGGACTGGTGATCGGCACCGTGGTCGCCCTGATGGGCATCAGCCACCGGCGTGTGCTGATGGCCATCGCGCGGGTCTATGTCAGCATCATGCGCGGCACGCCGCTGCTGGTGCAGATCTTCGTGGTGTACTACGGGTTGCCCGGCATCGGCATTGCACTGGAGCCCACGCCGGCCGGCGTGCTCACGCTGAGCCTGAACGTGGGGGCTTATCTTTCCGAAAGCATGCGCGGCGCCATCCTWGGCATCCCGCGCGGCCAGTGGCTGGCGGCTTATAGCCTGGGGCTGACCCAGGGCCAGACGCTGCGCTACGTGGTAGGGCCGCAGGCGTTGCGGCTGGCGGTGCCAAGCCTGTCGAACAGCCTGATCAGCCTGATCAAGGACACCTCGCTGGTGTCGGTGATTACCGTGACCGAACTGCTGCGCACGGCGCAGGAGGTGATAGCGGCAACCTACCAGCCGCTGCCGCTTTATCTTGCGGTGGCTGCGATCTACTGGATGCTCAGTACGGCGTTGTCGCAGGTGCAGCGGCGGCTGGAGCGGCGGTTGTCGCTGCCGGGGAGGCATTAGGGGGTAGGGGGTAGGGGGAGGTGGTTTTTGATTTTGGCGGTGTTGGCGTTTGCACCCAATAGCCATACGACATCGCCCTGCGAGGTTGGTCGCTGTTTCTTTTTGCGGCGATGGTTGTTGCACCCAAGTGCGTACGACATCCCCCTGCGGGGGACGCCGGTCACTCTTCTTTGCTTCGGCAAAGAAGACTAACGAGAAGAAAGCCGACCCTGCCGGGGGCAGAGCAATCGCGGGTGCAAGGGACAGGAGATTCGTCGTACGGCTACAGTTCTGCTGGCATCTGCCGGTACCGGTTTGAGCGGCCACGAATCTGCCAATTTCCAGGATTCGTGGTGTGGCCCCCGGTAGCGGAATCCTTGCCCATTCGACCATCTACCGTTACCGGCGCGAACCACCACGACACATCGCCCGCCAATGGTTTCGTAGTGGGGCGGGCGCAGTGGTCAAGGTTTCGGGCTTTTCAAAGCGGTGCCACCGCGCCCACGACGGAACCGGTGCGCTTGCAACTTCGTGGCCGCCCACTTCGCGCGCGACAGACGGCTTGTAGCATGTGATGTCCGCTACCGGGGGGCCCACCGTGAATCCCGGAAGCTGGCAGATTCGTGGCCGCTCAAGCCGGTACCGGCAGAAGCTCGCCGGAACTCCGGGCCGTACGACGAAACCACCGAGCCTCATAGGCCTGATTGCTCTGCCCCCGGCAGGGTCGGCTTTCTTCTCGTTAGTCTTCTTTGCCGAAGCAAAGAAGAGTGACCGGCATCCCCCGCAGGGGGATGTCGTACGCACTTGGGTGCAACAACCATCGCCGCAAAAAGAAACAGCGACCAACCTCGCAGGGCGATGTCGTATGGCTGTTGAATGCAAGAGCCAACGCCGCTCAAAGAAGCTACGCCGCGCCCCGCAGCACGAAAGCAAGAAAGCAAGAAAGCCAGCCGATAAGGCTGGCTTTCTTGTTTACCGCGAGGCGACTCCCACCCTCACCCCTGGGCAATCCTCTGCTCGATATGCCCCAGCGCTTCCTCCACCTGGTCCACCAGGATCAGGCAAAGGTCGCCCGGCTGCAGGTGCGACAGCGCGGTATCGATGGCGAGGAATTCCCCACGGATCTCCTCAATCGCGCTCGCGCGCCTGGCGCCTTCCAGGCCTTCGCGCAGCAGAGCCAGTACTTCGCCGTCTTCCCGGCCGCGCTGGCACTGGTCTTGATACAGGATCACCTCGTCGAATACACCGCCAAGAATCTCCGTCTGGCGGCGGATGTCGACATCGCGGCGGTCGCCCGCGCCACTGATCACCACCGAACGGCGCTTGGCCGGCATGCCCTCGATGGCGTTGCACAGCGCCTGGATCGCATCCGGGTTGTGGCCATAGTCGGCGATCAGCGTCGCACCCTTGTAGTCGAACACATTGAAGCGTCCGGGCGCATTGGCTGCGTCGTTGACGAACGTGGCGAGGCCACGGCGGATCACATCCCAGTCGATGCCGAGCGCCCAAGCCGCGGCCGTGGCGGACATGGCGTTCTCGACCTGGAAGCCGATGGTGCCGCCGCGCGTCAGCGGGATGCCCGACAGCGCAATGCGAACCTGGTTCTCGCCTTCGGCGGCCACGATATGGCCGTCCTCGACGTACACCACGCGCTTGCCCTGCGCGCAGTGCGTGGCCATCACCGGATTGTTCAGGTCGGCCGCGAAGAAGGTCACGGCGCCGGGGCAGGCGTCCGCCATGCGTACCACCATGGGGTCGGCTGCATTGAGCACCGCCATGCCATGCGGCGCCACGTTTTGCACGATGACGCTCTTGAGCACGGCGAGATCTTCCACGGTGCTGATGTAGGACAGCCCGAGGTGATCGCCTTCACCCACATTGGTGACCACCGCCACGTCGCAGCGGTCGAAGGCCAGGCCTTCGCGCAGCAGGCCGCCGCGCGCGGTCTCGAACACGGCGGCGTCCACGTCGGGGTGCATCAGCACATTGCGGGCGCTGCGCGGGCCGCTGCAGTCGCCGGTATCGATGCGCTCGCCCTTGATGTAGACGCCGTCGGTGCCGGTCATGCCCATGCGCAGGCCGCTGGCGGCGAGCAGGTGGGTGATCAGGCGGACCGTGGTGGTCTTGCCATTGGTGCCGGAGACCGCCACCACTGGGATGCGGCCATCGTCGCCGTCGGAGAACATGGTGGAGATGATGGCCTCGCCCACCGCGCGGCCCTTGCCGTAGGAGGGCTGCAGATGCATGCGCAGGCCCGGCGCTGCGTTGACCTCGACAATGCCGCCTGCCTGTTCCTCGAACGGCTTGAGCACGGTCTCGCAGACCGCGTCGACGCCGCAGATGTCGAGGCCGACCATGCGCGCGGCGGCCACGGCGCGCGCGGCCATTTCGGGGTGGACGTCGTCGGTGACGTCGGTGGCGCTGCCGCCGGTGGACAGGTTGGCGTTGTTACGCAGCACCACGCGGGTGCCCTTGGGCGGCACGGAGTCCGCCGTCAGGTTTTGCTTGGCCAGCGTAGCCAGCGCGATATCGTCGAAGCGGATCTTGGTCAGCGAGGTAGCGTGGCCCTCGCCGCGGCGCGGGTCGCGATTGACTTCCTCGACCAGCTCGCGCACGGTGTGCTTGCCGTCGCCGGTGACCTGGGGCGGGTCGCGGCGGGCAGCGGCGACCAGGTGATTGCCCACCACCAGCAGGCGGAAATCGTGACCGGGGATATAGCGCTCGACGATCACGTCGGAGCTGATGTCCGCAGCCACCTCATAGGCGGCGATGATTTCCTCGCGGGTGCGGATACGCACCGCCACGCCCTTGCCCTGGTTGCCGTCGCGCGGCTTGACCACCACCGGCGCATCGATTTCCTGCGCCACGGCCCAGGCTTCGTCGGGATCGGATACCGAGCGGCCCATCGGCACCGGCACGCCGGCCGCGTGCAGCAAGGTCTTGGTGAGTTCCTTATCCTGCGCGATCGATTCCGCGACGGCGCTGGTCATATCGGTTTCGGCGGCCTGGATGCGGCGTTGCTTGCTGCCCCAGCCGAACTGCACCATGCTGCCTTGCGTCAGGCGACGGTAAGGAATGCCGCGTGCCACGCCCGCATAGACGATGGAGCCGGTGCTCGGTCCCAGGCGCAGGTCTTCGTCGAGCTCGCGCAGGCGATGCAGCGCGTCGGCCAGGTCGAAGGGCACGTCGTCGCGCGCGGCGCGGCACAGCGTGGCGGCCAGTTCCATCGCGAGGCGTCCGACTTCCTCCTCGCTGTACTGCACCACCACCTGGTAGGTGCCGGGTTCGACGGTAGGCGCGGTGCGGCTGAAGCTGACCGGGCAGCCGGCCTCCGCCTGCAGGCGCATCGCCGCGCATTCCAGCGCGTGCGCCAGCGACACCACGCCTTCGTTGTCGTCGGGCCGCAGCGGGCCCACCTCGGGAAAGCGCGCGCGCAGGCGCTCTTCGAAACCGGGCAGGTCGGCCAGGGTGTGGGCCTCGTCGGAGCACGATACGATGGCTTCGATGGCAGTGTGGCGACACCACAGGTTGGGGCCGCGCAGGGCCCGGATACGTGAGACTTCCATGAAATCAGTTTCCTTCCGGATCAGGCGCGGCGGCCCGGTTGGCCCATCCACTGGTGCACCAGATCGATGGTCGGCAGCGTCGATGCCTCATCGCATTGCAGGACCAGCAGGTCGCCGGCCACGACTTGCGCGAGCGCGGCCTCGATGGCCTGGCGGCGCGTGCCTTCGTCGATGATCTTGGTCACGCGGCGGCCTTCGTAAAGGCCTTGCTTGAGCAGCGCGCGCGCTTCGGCATCGGGCAGGGCGCTGTTGACGGAGCGATCCTCGCACAGGAAGACGCGGTCGAAGGCGGCGCCCAGCACCTTGCCTTGCTTGACCATGTCTTCGTCGCGTCGCTGCACGCCGGCGCCATACACCACCACGCGCCGATCGCTCGGGAAGCGTTCCAGCGCGGCCACCAGCGCTTCCAGCGCCGGGGCATTGTGGGCGTCGTCGATCACCACGGTGGCGCCGTTGCGCTCGAACAGCGTGAAGCGGCCGGGCGCATCCACCTGGCCCACATCGAAGGTCACCACGCCAGCGCGGATCAGGTCGTTTGAGATGCCAAGAGCCCAGCCGGTGGCGACAGCCGCCAGCACGTTCTCGACCTGGAAGGCCACCCGGCCAGCATAAGTGAGAGGGATCGCCGCCACGTCGGTCAGCGGCGTCTCGCGGCTGCCGGTGGCGAGTACTACCTTGCCGTCGCGCACATAGACCGCGCGGCGTCCGGCCGCGCGATGCGCGGCAATGGCGGGGAGGTCCGCGGACAGGCCGAAGAAGATCACGTCGCCGTCGCACAGCTCCGCCATCTCCACCACCAGCGGGTCGCGCGCGTTGAGCACCGCCACGCCGCCGTCCAGCACCACGTCGACTTGCGTACGCAGCACGTTGTACATCTTCTCGACTTCTTCGACGTAGTACTGGCCGAGATGGTCGGGCACATCGATGTTGGTCACCACGCCGACCTGGCAGCGGTCGTAGGCGAGGCCTTCGGACAGGATGGCGCCGCTGTCGTTTTCGAGCACGGCGGCATCGACGGYGCGGTTCATCAGGATGCGATGGGCTGCGTCCCAGTTGGCGCGGTCGCCGCCCTGGACCTGGCGGCGGTCGAGATAGAGGCCGTCGCTGCAAGCCAGGCCGGTGTGCTTGCCGGAGAGTTGCAGCAGGCGCGCCACCAGCTTGGCCACCACGGTCTTGCCGTTGGTGCCGGTGATGCCGACCACCGGAATGCGGCCGTTGTCGTCGCCTTCGCCGGCCGGGAACAGGTGATCCACGACGGCACGGCCCACCGGGCGCGCTTCGCCGTTGGAGGGCTTGAGGTGCATCAGCAGGCCAGGGCCGGCATTGACCTCGACGATGGCGCCGCGCTGCTCGGCGAGCGGGCGCGAGATATCCTGCGCCACCAGGTCGACCCCGGCGATATCCAGGCCGACCACGCGGGCGGCCAGGGAGGCATGCGCGGCCACGCTGGGATGCACGCGGTCAGTCACGTCGAAGGCGACGTTGCCGTTGCGCTGGATCAGCACGTGCTTGCCTTCGGGCGGCACGGATGTGGCGTCGAAGCCCTGGCGCTTGAGCTCCAGGCGCGCGGCCGAATCCAGCCGGACCTTGTTGAGCGGGTGATCTTCGGTGCTGCCGCGGCGCGGATCGGAATTGATCTGCGACTCGATCAGCTCGTCGATGGTCGACTTGCCATCGCCGGTCACGCTGGCGGTCTCGCCCATGGCGGCGGCCACCAGGCGGCCGCCCACCACCAGCAGGCGGTGTTCGTTGCCCGGCACGAAGCGTTCGACGATGACGCCGCTGCCTTCGTCGATGGCCACGCCGTAGGCGGTCTCGACTTCCTCGCGGGTGGTCAGGTTGGTGAACACGCCGCGGCCATGGTTGCCGTCATAGGGCTTGACCACCACCGGCAGGCCGATGTCCTCGGCGGCGTCCCAGGCGTCGGCGGCACTTTCCACCAGCCGGCCTTCGGGCACGGGCACGCCGCATGACTCCAGCAGGCTCTTGGTCAGGTCCTTGTCGCGCGAGATGCTCTCGGCGATGGCGGCGGTGCGGTCGGTCTCGGCGGTCCAGATGCGGCGCTGGCGGCTGCCATAGCCGAGTTGCACCAGGTTGCCCTCCGACAGGCGCAGGGCAGGGATGTCGCGGTCGTCGGCAGCGTCGACGATGCAGGCGGTGCTCGGGCCCAGGCAGTGCTTGTCCACCAGGCGGCGCAGGTGGTCCACCGTCTCCTGGACGTCGTAGGGGCGGTCCTCGATGGCTGCCATCACGAGGTCGCGGGCGGCGAACAGGGCCGCACGGGTGACGTCCTCATGCCAGGCCCGCACGATCACCTTGTAGACACCGCGGATCGGGGTCTCGCGCGCCTTGCCGAAGCCGCCGGGCATGCCGGCGAGGTTTTGCAGCTCAAGCGTGACATGTTCCAGGATGTGGCCAGGCCACGTGCCTTCCTTGAGCCGCTGCAGGAAGCCGCCGCGCTCGCCGATACTGCAGCGATGCTCGATCAGCGAGGGCAGCCATGCCGACAGGCGCTCGTAGAACCCCGGAATCGTGTTGGAGGGAAAATCCTCCAGTTCCCCGATATCGACCCACGCCTCCAGCACAGGCCGATATGTCCACATATTCGGGCCGCGCAGCGACATGACATCGAAAATCTCAATGTCCTTCTTTTTCATTGATTTAGCTTGAGGCAGTGGGCGAGTGCCCGAGAAATAGAAGCCTAACCTTTCAGTAACGTTACAACGGTCAGCCGGTTGACTTTCTTGATTAAAAAGCGATTGTGCAGTGCATCAGGGACGCCCGTGTGTTTGGCCTTATGTATACTGCGGGCAAATCGGCGGGCCGCCATGGTGCGCCCGCCTTAAATTGTTTCAAGTTATGTCCATAGCCCAGGGACGCAGCATGCCGTACCAACGATGACCCAACCTTCCTTGCCCGTGATTGACAGCGACGCCCCGAACGAGCCGTGGCGTAACGAAATCGGCACCCGCCTGCAACCCGGCGAGGCCGTCCTGGCCTGGCTGGAAGTCGACCTAGACGCAAAGCTGCATTTTACCCAAGGCTGGGTACTTGTGACGGATCGTCGCTTGCTGGCGCGCATGCCGGGGCAAAAAGACTGGCAGGAATGGACGATCCAGCCCGGATTATCGCTGCATCACGCCGATCACGCCGGGGTTGGCACGCTTGAACTGCACGACAGTGGGCGATTACTGGCCACCTGGCGCTACACGCTCGGCCACAACCCGGCCGCGCTGCGCCTGATCGACCAGTTCCACGCGCAGTGCGACCTGTCCGGCTCGGGCCGGGGAGGGCTGGCCGAGGCCGATGTGGAGGCGGTCTGCCCGACCTGCAAGGCACCCCTGCCGCCGGACGACGACCAATGTCCGCAATGTAGCCGCGATCTGGAGACCCCGCCGTCGACCTGGGCGCTGCTGCGCCTGTGGCGCTTTGCCAGGCCGTACCGGTTCCAGTTGCTGGCCGGCTTCCTGCTGACCCTGCTGTCCACCGCCGCCACGCTGGTGCCGCCGTACCTGACCATGCCGTTGATGGACAACGTGCTGATCCCGTACCAGAACGGCCTGCCTATCGACTACAGCCGGGTCAAGCTGTACCTGGCCGGCCTGCTGGGCGCGGCGCTGGTGGCATGGAGCCTGGGCTGGGCGCGGACGTACCTGCTGGCGCGGGTGTCCGAGCGCATCGGCGCCGACCTGCGCACGACCACCTACGAACACTTGCTGCGCTTGTCGCTGGAGTACTTCGGCGGCAAGCGCACCGGCGACCTGATGGCCCGCATCGGCTCGGAAAGCGACCGCATCTGCGTGTTCCTGTCGCTGCACCTGCTGGATTTTGCCACCGATGTGCTGATGATCGTCATGACGGCGGCCATCCTGATCTCCATCAACCCGTGGCTGGCATTGGTCACCCTGGTGCCGCTGCCGTTCATCGCGTGGATGATCCATCTGGTGCGCGATCGTTTGCGCCACGGCTTCGAGAAGATCGACCGGATCTGGTCGGAGATCACCAACGTGCTGGCCGATACCATTCCCGGCATCCGCGTGGTCAAGGCCTTTGCCCAGGAGAAGCGCGAGGTTGAGCGTTTCCGCGAGGCCAACCGGCACAACCTGGCGATCAACGACCGCGTCAACGCCGTGTGGTCGCTGTTCACCCCGACCGTCACGCTGCTGACCGAGATCGGCCTGCTGGTGGTGTGGATCTTCGGCATCTGGCAGGTTTCGCACAACGCGATCACGGTCGGCGTGCTGGTGGCCTTCCTTACCTATATCAGCCGCTTCTACACCCGGCTGGATTCGATGAGCCGCATCGTCTCGGTCACGCAAAAGGCCGCCGCCGGTGCCAAGCGCATCTTCGATATCCTCGACCACGTATCGAGCGTGCCGGAGCCCGTGCGGCCGGCGCACCTGGAGCGCGTCGAAGGCGCCATCGAACTGCGCGACCTGGGTTTCCGCTACGGCAATCGCGCCGTGATCCGAGGGCTTAACCTGTCGATCAAGCCGGGCGAGATGATCGGCCTGGTGGGGCACAGCGGCTCCGGCAAGAGCACGCTGGTCAACCTGATCTGCCGCTTCTACGACGTCTCCGAAGGCGCAATCCGACTCGATGGCGTCGATATCCGTTCGCTGCCGGTGTCGGAATTCCGCAGCCATATCGGGCTGGTGCTGCAGGAGCCGTTCCTGTTCTTCGGCACGATTGCCGAGAACATTGCCTATGGCAAGCCGGGCGCCAGCCGCGAGGAGATCATCGCCGCCGCGCGGGCAGCCCACGCGCATGAGTTCATCCTCCGGCTGCCGCATGGCTACGATTCGCTGGTGGGCGAGCGAGGCCAGGCGCTGTCCGGCGGTGAGCGCCAGCGCATCTCGATTGCCCGCGCGCTACTGATCAATCCGCGCATCCTGATCATGGATGAAGCCACCTCCTCGGTCGATACCGCCACCGAGAAGGAAATCCAGAAGGCGCTGGACAACCTGGTGCAAGGCCGTACCACCATCGCCATCGCGCACCGCTTGTCCACGCTGCGCAAGGCGGATCGCCTGGTGGTGATGGACCGTGGACAGATTGTCGAAGTGGGCGGCCATGAGGAGTTGCTGGCGCGCGAAGGCGCCTACTACAAGCTCTACCAGGCGCAGGCCCGCAACGTTGACGCCGATGCCGAGGCGGATCTCGATGCTGCCGCCGCGGTCACCGTCACCGTGCAATAAGGAAGGGAGGCCCTATGCAACAAGTCGATTTCAAGCTCTCCCGCAATGCCTTTGGGCGCCTGGTGATGACCACGGCGGATGGGACCGTGCATGAGGGCGTAGTGCCCGTGCGCGCTTTCCCGATCGCCGCGCCGGACGATGGCGTCGGCATGATCAGCGCCGACGGCCGCGAACTGGCGTGGCTGCCTCGCCTGGACACCTTGCCGGTCTCCGTGCGCGAGATGATCGAGGCCGAACTGGCCAGCCGGGAATTCATGCCGGAGATCCGCCGGATCCGCTCGGTGTCGACCTATGCCACCCCCAGCACCTGGGATGTGGAGACCGACCGCGGCCGCACCTCGCTGGTACTGCGCGGCGAGGAAGACATCCGCCGCCTGGCTGGTTCCACGCTGCTGATCTCCGACAGCCACGGCATCCACTATCTGGTACGTAACCTGATGGGCCTGGACAAGGCCAGCCGCAAGCTGCTGGACCGTTTCCTCTAAGCCGCACGGGCGTGCCATTCAGGGCGCGATTGCCGCGCCCTGGCATCAGTGCTTGCCGGTGAAGAGGAAGCCCACCTCGCGATCGGCCCGCATCGCGAACAGATAGAGCTGGCCGGGGGTGGGCAGGCTATGCGTGGTGGTCGGATCGTAATAGGCCACGCCGCTCATGACGGTATTCGGATTGCGGCAGGGCGGGCCGCCCAGTGTAATGCTGACGTTGTAGACCTTGCCCTGGCGGCGCGGCGTGGCGCTGCCCGTAAAGCTGCAACCCGTGCCGCCGTCGACGGTGAACTTGCCGTTGGCATCGATATCCAGCCGCGCGAATCCCGGGCCAAGCCCGGTGGTATCGATCACCTCCGTCGCGCCGTAGTACGTTCCCTTCAACCCATCGGCCGTGGCGATGTAGTTGTAGTCCGTGCTGTAGGTGGTGTTGACCGTCGCGACGCTGCCGTTGCGGTAGTTGAGTTGCGCCTGCAGTGCCGTGCCTGGCGTGTAGGAAGCGGCCAGGTTCGCTGCCGTGAGGCTGTAGCCCACGTCCACCAGGTTGAAGTCCCGTCCGTTGTTGTTGGTGGTGAGCGCGCCATTGCCGGAACTATAGTTGCCGGTCACCACGCCGGACGGTACGTCCGGTACACCTGCCCTGGCGTAGAACGCGTAATAGACATTCTCGTCGAGGACCAGGATGTTGAACCGTTCGTTGGCGACGGTAGTGCCGGTGTAGATGCCCGTGCCCAGCGCATTGGTGTCCGGAGCCGGTGGAACCACCGGGACCGCCGGGACCGCCGGTTCAGCGGGGACAGTGGCCGGTGGGGTCCGTATGATCGCCAGTCCGCCATCGTTATCCCCCGATCCGCCGCAGCCCACGAGAACCAGCGCGAAGCCGGCTGCCCCAATCGTTCTTTTCATTTATACGTTGCCCGTTCCGGTGAACCCGGGCGGCGCTGGCGCCGCCTTCCGGTTGTCGAAAAAAAAAGTGGACTGTAACAGCTGATTACAAATTAATGCAGTAGACGGCAGAGGGGTGCCGCGGTGCTTGCGCGTTCCGAAATCGGCTGGCATCGGGTATATGCCTCGCGAAAAAGACGCCCGCACAGGAACTGGCGGGCGCTGGAGGGCAACTGATGGCCGGGAGGGTGATTCCCCCGACCTGGAAGGTCGCCTCCTGGGAGGCGATCTGACCAGATGATGCAGAGAATCATTGCCAATGTGAATCAGACGGCTCTTAATTTCGCAGAGAGGGTGCAAAAATTCTGGGCGAATACCGCGCGTATTCGCAAGACATGGCGGCTGCGGCAAGTCCGCGGCGGACAGTTGACATCGCTCCGAATGTCCATATAATGCGACGGATTACTCCGTTTATTACAATCATGGCCAGGACGAAGGACGAACAGCTTCACGCTCAGCGCCGGGACGACATCTTGCGGGCGGCCGCGCGCACCTTCAAGACGAAGGGATTCCACTCCGCGCGTACCGAGGACATCTGCGCCGAGGCTGGACTGAGCGCCGGGACCGTGTTCAGGCATTTCGGCAGCAAGCAGGAAATGATCATGGAGATTGCCGCCCGCGAGTTCGCGCGTTACCAGGGCGAGGTTCGCCAACTGGCGAGCAGGGAAGGGCTTGAATGGCTCGGCCAGGTAGATGCGGCAGGGCTGGCGGCGGTCCTCGCGCCCTCCGAGTACGACCTGGGCGCGGATAGCTGGCTGGAACTACAGCGCGATCCGGAATGGAACGAGAAGGTGCTGGCCTTTGACCGGGACTTGCGCCAGACCCTGACCATGGAGCTAGAACGGGGCCAGCGTGAGGGCTGGGTGCGAGCCTCGCTCGATGCGCGCGGCGCTACCAACCTGATCCTGGCCATGTTTTCCGGCCTGGGGTTCGACCGCGACACGGGCATCGAAATCGATATGCAGGCCACGGCCACCGCAATGGCGGATTTCTGCCGCGTCTATATCTTTGCCTGATCCCGCGGGACGGCCCACGTAACGGCAGCTGATTAAAGCGATATCACAGCATATGCAAGTATTCCTGGCATTTCTCAAAACCGGACGGATTACTCCGTTTATTATTGGATCACTCCTTCTCCTGGCTTGCGGTCATGCCAGGCCAGTGGGCATGGCGGGGCAGTGGACCTTCCTGGACGACGGCACGGTCATCGACATCCGACCGTGTCCGGACGTGCCGGGAAATGCCTGCGGCATGATCGTGCAGCCGCCCCGGGCCGCTTACCGGCGCAGCGAGGCAGAGCTCAATAAGTTGTGCGGCGCGGTGCTGGTCGATGGCCTAGTGCCGCAAGAGAGCAAGGATGGGGACGCGCCCATGCTGATTGGCCAGATCGCCGATCCCGAGACGCTGCTCGGTGGCACAGCCGTCAGCCGCCATCCGGTCGATATCAGCCAGGCTTCCGCGCACCGGGCGCTGGTCGAGGTGCGGGGCCCGCTCGGACTGGTGGTCGAGCGATACACCCTGATCCGCCGCATTGCCCCGGCGCCTCGTTGCGAGTGAGGCAGGCATGGTTTCCCTTGCTCGTGCCACCCTCGTCCATGAATGGCGGCGCTACCTCGCCGCCGTGCTCGCCATCACCTTCGCGGGCCTGCTGATCGTTGTGCAACTAGCGCTGCTGCTGGGGCTGTTCGGCTCGGTCGCGGCGGTAGTCGACAAATCCGGCGCCGAGCTGTGGATCGGCTTTCGCAACACGCAAAGTGTCGATCTCGGCCGGCCGCTGGGGCGCGGGAGCGATGCGCTTGCCTGGTCCCATTCCGGTGCCGGCAGGATCGAAGCCTATACCACCGCATACGGCGACCTGAGGCGCCCGGACGGGGTGCCGGTATCGGTGCTGCTCCACGCCATGGATGTGTCCGGTGCCGGGCTCGTTTTTTCGCGGCTGCTCACGCCGGCTGAGCGGACGCTGCTGCGCGAGCCCAATGCCATCATCATCGACGCTGCCGACATGCGCAAACTGGGCGCGCAGGTAGGCACCGCGGTTGAGATCAATGGCCGGCGGGCGCGCATCGCCGGYGTTGTCGAAGGCATACGCTCCGTCGGCGGCGTCAATGTACTGGCCTCGTTCGCGACCGCGCGATACCTCGCTCCGGAAACCGCCGAGCAGGCTGCCTTCTACCTGGTTCGGCTCAAGCCGGGATTCGATGCGCACAAGGTGGCCGCCGAGATCTCGGACAAGGCGCGATTCCCACGCTACAGCGTCTGGACGGCAGATACGCTTTCCACGCAGTCGCAGGCTTACTGGCTGCTCGAGTCGGGCTCGGGGATCGGCACCGGGTTTGCATCCCTGCTGGCCCTGGTGGTGGGCATGGTCATAACCAGCCAGACGCTTTCAGGCGCCATCCTGGCCTCGGTCAAGGAGTTCGCCGCGCTGCGCGCGCTAGGCGTACCGCACAAATCGCTGCGGGCCATCGTGGTTGAGCAGTCGCTCTGGGTCGGGGTGGCCGGCCTGTTCGCGACGGGGATATTCACGTTGCTGATCGCATGGCTGGGCGATGCCTTGCGGATTTCCATGCGGTTTCCCGCCTGGATGCTGGCAGGCGCCAGCGGGCTGCTGCTTGCGATCGCCATCGTTTCCGGGCTGCTCGCGCTAAGGCCGTTGGGCCGCGCCGAGCCGGCATCACTGCTTCGTTGAGGGGGAACCCATGCCCATCCAACCTTCACTCGCCAGTCGCGGCATCGCCAAGGCGTTCACGGTCGGCAAGATCACGCAGCAGGTGATCAAGGACAGCAGTCTCGAGATTTATCCGGCGGCGTTGACGCTGATTGTCGGGCCTTCGGGATCGGGCAAGAGCACGATGCTGTCGATGATGTCCGGACTGCTCAGGCCGGACACCGGCCAGGTCTTTGCACTGGACACCGAACTGTGGACGCTGGATGAAGCGGCGCTGGACCGGTTCCGGCTGGAGAACTGCGGCTTTGTCTTTCAGGGCTTCAACCTGTTCGGGGCGCTCACCGCGTTCGAGAACGTGCTGCTGCCCCTGCAGTACCTCGGCGCGCGTGGCGCAACGGCGGCTGCGCGAGCGCGGCGCGTGCTCGATGAAGTGGGGCTCGGCCATCGCAGCCACCTGCGGCCCGCCGAGCTTTCAGGGGGAGAGAAGCAGCGCGTGGCCATTGCCAGGGCGCTGGTCAAGAACCCCCGGCTGATCTTTGCCGATGAACCGACGTCAGCGCTGGACAAGACCAACGGAGAGATCGTGATCGACCTGCTCAAGAGGATCGCCGCCGAGCATGGCGCAACGGTGCTGGGAGTCACCCATGACCCCCGCCTCCTGTCGCATGCCGACCGCGTCATCGAGCTAGAGGACGGCATCGTCATCCGTGATCGGCGACAGCGTGGGCGGCCGTCTGCAAACAACCTCGCGCCAGAGGAGCGCAAACATGAATATGCATAGTCCGATTCGCCTGCCGAAGGCTTGCTGGCTCGTTGCCGCCGCGCTGTGGCTGGGCGCATGCGGCCATGAAACGCCAGGTGCGCCAACGTCCGCCCGGCATGGCGTCCCGGCGGGCGCGCTTGCCAGCGCCAAGGGGCGCGTGGACATCGAGGGCGGCCCGGTGCGCCTGGCCGCCAGGCGCGACGGCGTGATTGCCCGCGTCATGGTCGAGGAAGGCGATCGAGTGCGGGCTGGCCAGTTGCTGGCAACGCTGGACACGGAGATCGCGGTGCGCGGCCTCGCTCTGGCCCGCGCCGAAGTCGGGCAAGCCGTCCAGGAACGCAACAAGGCCCGCGTGGAACTCGGGGCTGCCGAGCGCGAGGCCAGGCGGCTGCAGCCGCTTGCCGATGACGAGACCATTCCGCGCCAGGAACTGGATCAGGCCAGGGACCGGCGCGCCAGCGCGGCGGTGGGCTTGCTTGCCGCCGAAGCCGCCATCGTCACGGCAGGCGCGAGGCACGCCATCGCTGAGCGCGAAGTGCAGGAGCGGTCCATCACGGCACCGCTCGACGGCCAGATCATCCAGCGGCAGGCGCGGCCCGGCAATGGCGTCAGCACGCTCAATGTCACGCCGCTCTTCCTGTTCGCCCCGGATGTTGGCCGCATCGTTCGTGCCGAACTGGAAGAGCAATACATCCCGGGCATCAAGACGGGAGGTCCGGCGGAAATCATCCTGGAGGCGGATCCCGCACGGCGGTGGCGCGGCAAGGTGCTGCGCGTTGGCAGAATCGTCGGGCAGCGAAGCGCGGGCGATGACCCCGCCGAAAAGCAGGACAACCGTGTCGTAGAAGTCGTCGTCGCGCTGGATGCGCAAGACTTGCTTATTGGCCAGCGCGTGGTGGTGCGCTTCCTGGCGAGCTGAGGAGGAACAGGATGCACCGAATCTGCATTGCCATGCTGGCGCTTTCGTTCCTGTTGGCCGGATGCGTRCCCGGCACGGTCTCGCCAACGCGTCCCGCGCCGCCAGCCCAGCGGTGGTCCGGCCTTGTCACCGAAGCGAGCGGGTTGCCCGATGCCGCCGAAGCGGCGCTGCCCGCCGATTGGTGGACAAGCCTCGGCGATCCCGTTCTGAACGGCCTGGTGGATGTCGCGCTCGACGACAGCCTGGACTTGCGGGCAGCGGCCGCGCGGGTCAGGCAGGCACACGCCTCGGTGGATGCCGCGCGTGCAAACAGGATGCCGCGCCTGGACCTGAACGTGAACGCGGAGCGGGGGCGTATCCAGCAATCCGCGTTCCGGGATGGCGAGGGCGGTCAATTTCGCGTGCCACCGTACCGGAGTTCGCACTTTGGCACGCAACTCGCCGCCAGCTACGAAATCGATCTGTTTGGCCGCCTGGCGCTTGCGCAGGGCGAGGCCGGTGCCCACGCCGATGCGACGCAGGCGGATCGCCGCGCGGTGCGGCAGTGGCTGATTCATGACGTCGTACGCACCTACGCCGATGTCCGTCTGGCCGACGCGCTACGCCAGGATTTGCTGCTGGATCTGCAGCTTGCCCGCAAGCTGACGGCGGACGAATCCGGTCGGCGCGAGGCTGGGCTCGCAACGTTGGCCGCCGTCCGGCATCGGGCCGATCTGGTGACGCAGCGGCAGCAGTCGTTGGTGCAGGTTGAACAAGATCGCCACGACGCCATCTCTCGCCTGGCGGTGCTGTTGGGTCGTGCGCCATCGGAACTGCAACTGGAGGCGCAGGACGGATATCTCGGCCGGATGGCGCTCACCGGGTCCCTGCGCGCCGACATGCCCGCTTCGGTGATCTCCAGCCGCCCCGATATCGATGCGGCATGGCACCGCGTAGTTGCCACCAGCATGGCCGCCGAGCGGATACGGCGCGAGCGCTACCCCACGCTCACGCTGACAGGCACGTCGGGGTTCCTGAGCGAGTCTCTGGGCCGGTGGCTCAGTGGCGATGCGCTTGGCTGGGCACTCGGATCCGCGGTACAGATGCCCTTGTTCGACGGGGGCAGGCTGCGGGCCCATGCCGCCCACGCGACCGCGACTGCCGAAGAGCAGGAAGCAGCTTACCGCAGGACGGTGCTGGCCGCGTTGGGCGAGGTGGAGGTCGCGCTCGGGGCCGTAGCCACCGCCAGCAGGCAGCGCGAAATCGCGGCAGCCGGTCTCGCACGGCGCGCGGCTGACCAAGCCGCGGCCAGGGCTTTGGTCGCGGCGGGGACAAGCGCGCGCGATGCCGCCCTACGGGCAGACATGGCATGGCTCGACGCGCGACGCGAGCTCACCGTGCGCCAGCACGAGGTGCTTGTCAGCTGGGCGTCGGCGCACAGGTCGCTGGGGCGGTAAGCGTCGCCCATTTCTTTAGTGCGATGCGAGATTCGCACTAACGCCATGGTTCCTGGTATCTCCGGATTATGGCGGCCGATTATAGGCAGTCCACCAAAAAGAAAAACCCCCGAAAGGCGTCGCGCCTTCGGGGGTTTGGGTAGTCCCGGGATTATCCGGGACTGAATATTGGTGGGCCGGCGTCAATCGAATAGATGCCGGAAAGTGGCCATGGTGGCCGATCTTGTTTTCAGATTGGTGAAAGTTACCCCCAAAGTTACCCCCAGGCGAGGCACGCTGCCCCCTCTCGCGAGGTTCAGTGCGACGCGCGCCCGCCGGTCGTACGGGCGGCGTCGGCCGATGTTGGATGGGCACAGCGGCCACATGGCGGAAGAAGCTAGCCGCAAAAAAGCTTGGTGACACTGGTGACAGGGTAGGGAATCGACCGGAAAGCCATGCCTGTCAACGGTTTCAGTGTCACCAACTATCTTTGTGTTTTTTGGTGACACACATATATTTTGGTGACAAAGTTGGTGACAACGCCAAAGCAGCCACGGTGGCATAAGGCTTTGCGGGCCGTTTCTTCCAGCAAACCCGCTTGGGGCTGTGGGGTTTGCTCTTCAGTGTCGATTGTGCTTGGCCGGTGGCGGGTTGCCCCCCTTCTGGAACTGGGCCTTCTCGCGCTCTTCCGGGACGCGGCGCGATGAGAATCGCCCCGTGCCGCCGCCCAACAGGCGCGGGATGCACTTGCTACAATCGGCCTCGCGGGGCCTAGGGTGGCCACCCGAACGCCGGAAACCTTCGCCGGCTGGCCTCGCATCCCCTGAAGGCGCATGGAGGGTGCGACATTGGATGAGATGGCGAGCCAGCAATTGGCTTGTTTCGATAGCTATGCCGAGCAGCGGCGACGGCGCGTAGAAGAGGGGCGCGCGCGGATCGTGGAGATCGATAGCCATTCGACCGCGCGTATGCATGATTGGATAGCCGCGCATGGTTCCAATACTTCCTTCGATGAGTATCTTGCCGAAGCGCAAGCTAGCCGAAGTCGGGCTGTTGCGGAGTTGCGTAGCGCCGATCCCATTGGGATGGGGGGGGCCTCGTTTCTTGCCACAGAATTGAGCCGGCAGCTAAGTGGCAGCACATATCGTGAGATCCAAGCGAGAGTTGAATTTGATTCGCTGCGCGTTAAAGCGCAGATGCGGGTCCTCGCCGATTTCACTGACCGCTATCAAAACCAAATGGCCGTAGCCGCGGCCTGGGCGAGCAAGTATGGCGCCGTGGCTGCCGTCACGAAGCGTCTTGCAGATTTGCCCCATTGGCCAAGCTTGGCCAACGCATCCGCGATGCTGGACTCCCTTGGGGTGAATGCGGCGGCGCTGTCCACCATGGGCCGTGCATTCGAGGCGCTATCGGCGCGCGGGGCAATGAAGGAAGCGAGCATTGCTGCATTGGGGCTTGGTAGCCATGGCCCGGCTATCCTTCGCCTTCCACGCGTCTCGGGACGCGATGCGGCGGAAGATGCAGGCGAGCGCCGTTCGCGCGAGCTGCRCCAGGTCGTTCTGGATGTCGAGGCAACGCCAGTACATGACGAACCATCGGAGGATGCACTTCGCAGACGCATCGTTATATCCGCGCTGCTTGAGCAAGTCCGTGAGTGCGGAAACCTGACGCCCGTCCTGGCGCTAAGGGGTAAGGGACAGCTAGCCGAGGGTGACTATTGGGAAGTGTTCGAACGTGCGGATGCCATGCTGCAGCAGCAGGCTGCGGAGATGAGGTTGAGGTCTGTACAGCTCCACCCGGCTGCAGAAGCGGAGCGGGCAGCGGCGTGGCGGGCGGCACCTAGCGGTGAGTTGCGTAGCCATGAAGCCAAGGCTGGGGATCGGGCCGCTGCAGCGCGGAAAGCGCGGAAGCAAACGAAGCAAGGCTATCTGGATCGCATTGCTTCGGACAAGCGAAAGGGGGTCAGCGTCATTGCGAGAGACTATGCATCCAGTCTGGCGGATGAGCTGGGCCTGACAGTCGGCTATGTTCGAGAGCTACGCGCTGAATTCCTGGGGGAGGACGCGCCGRAATAGCGTGGTTACTGTCGCAGTAGCTGTAATAGCCTAGACTAAATCTGACAGTGGTTGGTTATCCATGCCGCCGCACATCGGTGCGAAGGGCGTAGCCCAGAGTGCCAGTGTGCGGCGGAATCCACAAGGAGTCCGCCATGACTCAGGAACAGAAAGTCATCCGTGCCAAGGT
>NZ_JBFTNE010000057.1:0-48937 GCF_056397325.1 Cupriavidus sp. 05N39 | reverse complement strand
GAATACAGCAAGGAGACCAATGATTCCACGAAGGTCATCGCAACCTTCACCAAGACCGACTGGAAGCTGGACAAGGATGGCTACAACACGGTGACCTACACGTTCACCGCGGCCAAGAGCCAGTACTTCCGCCTGCGGGGCACCAATCTCGGGCTGAACGTGCCGGGAGAAACCGCGAACGGCAACCCGCTGCCCGACACCAAGACCGACCTGGTCGAGAATGCGGCACGCTTCGATGCCATCAACGCGCGCAACTACAACGACCTGTGGTTCTATTCGAACCCGGTGTTCGTGACGGTCGCGTCCGGCGCGTAAGCGCGTAGGCACGTAAGGCCGCAAGCCGCTGGACCGGCATGGCGATACCATGCGATCTGAACGTTTTCGATTGCAGTGTTCAGATCTTTGCGCATTGCCATGCCGGCGGCACGATTACGCGGCACCGCGTCTTGACGACAGCGATGAATCGGCTTTCACTGGCGGGCCGGACGCGCAATGCACCGGCCCTTAGCGGCGCGGCCTGCCCGGCAATGGCAGGCGCGCTTGTGAAGCCTCCTGGAGCAAGGACACGGATCGCCATGGCCATTACCCCCAGCGTCAGCAAGAAGACGTAGCGACACCAGCGGACCACCCTCGATCAACAGAACCCACTCGCGCACCAGTTCAAAGGCAGCCTGGCCCCGGAGAGCCTGGCCGCGCGGAGCGTGACATCGCGCGAAATCCGCTCCGGAGCGTGTCTCAGGGCACATTCAACGGCCGGGACGCYGGCCTACACTGGCGACATCCATCCGGGGAAGGCCGCCATGAACAAGCTAAGGTCCAGCCGTCTGCTCGATCGTATCTCGCCGCTGGTGCTCGCCGACCTGCGCCGCATGCAGGCCGCCGCCGAAGCGGGGCGCGACCCGGCGTCGCAGGTGCAGCCCGCGCCGCTACCCGTGGTGGGTGCGGGTGAATTCGATAAAAATCAAAAAAATGCTGCCAATTGCGCGGAAATTGCCCGCTATGACCCGGAACGGGGTATTTTTGTGATGGAGCTTCGCCTCGCCGGCCGGCGTATCCGATAAGCGCGCCGCCCGCGCAGTTCCGCTGCTGCTCTTGTCGCACGGCTCCGGCTCGCGCCCCCCGCCAACACCCACCTTCGGCTGCCGGCCGCGCCCATGGCGGGACTTGGTATAATTGCCCACTACCCCAAACACATGCCGCCTTGTGCTGCGTGCCTGGCCGCGGCGACTAGCCAGGGCGAGGCAGCACAGCAGCACGGCGGTTCAACGCGTGACGAGGAGTTACGTGGCCGGAACAGAAATCGCAGTGCAAACCGTCCCG
The DNA here is from genome assembly GCF_056397325.1 of Cupriavidus sp. 05N39. Taxonomy (NCBI): domain Bacteria; kingdom Pseudomonadati; phylum Pseudomonadota; class Betaproteobacteria; order Burkholderiales; family Burkholderiaceae; genus Cupriavidus; species Cupriavidus sp. 05N39. Next base: position 47,617 of record NZ_JBFTNE010000057.1, on the reverse strand, counting down.
CCAGCGGGCAATGCCGTCTCGTCCGGCAGCTCATTCCATACCGCCCTCAAGATCCTGCCCCCCGCGCAACGCGAGGCGATGTTCGAGATCTATGGCTTTTGCCGCGCCGTGGACGATATCGCCGATGGCGACGGCCCGCGCGCCGCGCGCCTCGCCGGCCTGGATGCGTGGCGCGCGGATCTCGCCGCGTGCTATGCCGGTGCGCCGCCGGCCGCGCTGCGTGGCCTGGCCACCCAGATCCAGCGCTTCGGATTGCTGCAGGAAGACTTCCTCGCCGTCGTCGATGGCATGGCGATGGACGTCCTGGCCGATATCCGCGCACCGGACAACGCTACCCTTGACCTGTACTGCGACCGCGTGGCGAGCGCGGTAGGGCGGCTCGCAGTGCGCGTGTTCGGCATGGAGCACGACACCGGCGTGGCGCTGGCGCATCACCTCGGCCGCGCGCTGCAGCTCACCAATATCCTGCGCGATATCGACGAAGACGCCGGGCTCGGCCGCGTCTACCTGCCGGCCGAAGCGCTGGCGGCCGCCGGCGTGCCGCTCGGCGCGCCGCAAGCTATCGTCGGCCATCCCGCCATCGGCCGTGCCTGCGCGGAAGTGGCGCAGCAGGCTCAGGCGTACTATGCGCAGGCTTTCGCTATCATGGCGGGTTGTCCTCGCCGGATCGTGCGCTCGCCGCGCATCATGGGCGAGGTCTACCACGTAGTCCTGCAGCGTTTGCTGGCCCGCGGCTGGGCCAATCCGCGCGCGCGCGTTCGCGTGCCGCGGGCGCGGCTGTTCTGGATTCTGCTCCGGCATGGCCTCATCTGAGGCGATCCCGCGAGGTATTGCTGATTGCGTTGTTGAAAAGAGGACATCGAGACCGATGAGCCAAGTAGCACTATCCCCCACGCCGGCCACGGCCGTGCAGGGTGCGCCGGAGCATCACGAGCTGCAAGGCACGCTCGACCGTGCGCTTGACGCTTTGCTGGCGACCCAGCGGCCGGACGGCCACTGGGTATTCGAGCTGGAGGCCGACGCCACGATCCCGGCGGAATACGTACTGCTGGTGCACTACCTGGGCGAGACCCCGGATGCCGTGCTGGAAGCGCGTATCGCGCGCTACCTGCGCCGCATCCAGAATGCCGACGGCGGCTGGCCGCTGTTCCATCAGGGCCGCTCGGACATCAGCGCCAGCGTGAAAGCGTATTTCGCCCTCAAGATGATTGGCGACGATACCGAATCCGAGCCTATGCGCCGCGCCCGCGCGTCCATCCACGCCCAGGGCGGCGCCGAGGCCAGCAACGTCTTCACCCGCACGCTGCTGGCGCTGTACGGCGTGATGCCGTGGCAAGCGGTGCCGATGATGCCGGTCGAGATCATGCTGCTGCCGCTCTGGTTCCCGTTCCATTTGTCCAAGGTCGCGTACTGGGCCCGCACCGTGATCGTGCCGCTGCTGGTGCTCAACAGCCTGCGCCCCCAGGCCAGGAACCCGCGTGGCGTGGGCATCGACGAATTGTTTATCCGTCCTTGCCAGGCGGCCCGCCTGGCCCCGAGGGCGCCGCATCAGAACCGGGTCTGGTTCACCGTGTTCAGCGCGCTGGATGCTGGCCTGCGCGTGGCGGAGCCGTTGTTCCCCCGCAGCCTGCGCAAGCGTGCCATTGCCCGTGCCGAGAAATTCGTGCGCGAACGCCTGAACGGCGAGGACGGCCTGGGCGCCATCTTCCCGGCCATGGCGAACGCCGTCATGATGTTCGACGTGCTGGGCGTACCGCGTACCGATCCGGACGTGGCGGTGGCGCGCGCTTCCATCGAAAAGCTGCTGGTCGTGCATGGCGACGAAGCCTATTGCCAGCCGTGCCTGTCGCCGGTCTGGGATACCTCGCTGGCCAGCCACGCCTTGCTGGAGGTCGGCGGCCCGCGCGCCGAGGCGGCGGCCGAGCGCGGCCTGCAATGGCTGCGCCCCCTGCAGGTGCTGGACGTGCGCGGCGACTGGATTGTGCGGCGTCCCGACGTGCGTCCCGGCGGCTGGGCCTTCCAGTACGCCAATCCGCACTACCCGGACGTGGACGATACCGCCGTGGTGGCCATGGCCATGGACCGCGCGGCGCGTTCCGGCGCGGCGGCGCCGGCCGTCGCCCCGGCGAGCCATCGCGCGCGCTATGACGAAGCGGTTAGCCGCGCGCGCGAGTGGGTGGCCGGCATGCAGAGCGGCAACGGCGGCTGGGGCGCTTTCGAGCCCGAGAACACGCATGAATTCCTGAACAATATTCCGTTCGCCGACCACGGCGCCTTGCTCGATCCGCCCACCGCCGACGTCTCGGCGCGCTGCCTGTCGATGCTCGCGCAACTGGGTGAAAACTCGGCGAGCAGTCCGGCGTTCAAGCGCGCGCTGCGCTACCTGCTCGACGAGCAGATGGCCGACGGCAGCTGGTACGGCCGCTGGGGCATGAACTACATCTACGGCACCTGGAGCGCGCTGTGCGCGCTGAACGCTGCCGGCCTGCCACCGGAGGCCCCGGAGATGCGCCGCGCGGCAGCGTGGCTGGTGTCGATCCAGAACGCCGACGGCGGCTGGGGCGAGGATGGCAGCAGTTACCGCCTCGACTACCAGGGCTATGAGCCCGCGCCCAGCGTCCCTTCGCAAACCGCATGGGCCTTGCTGGGCCTGATGGCGGCGGGCGAGGTCGATCATCCCGCCGTGGCGCGGGGGATCGATTACCTGGTGCGCACGCAGCAGGCCGATGGCCTGTGGAACGAGGCACGCTTCACCGCGGTGGGCTTCCCGCGCGTGTTCTACCTGCGCTACCACGGTTATGCCCGCTTCTTCCCGCTCTGGGCCGTGGCGCGCTACCGCAACCTGCGCCGCGACGGCACGCGGGCAGTGGCGTGGGGGATGTGAGCGCGCCAGCTTCGCCCGGTTTGTCCGCGCGCCTGCCGCAACGGCAGGCCGCCGGTCCCACGCTGGTGGTGACCGGCATGCGCTTCGAGGCCCGCATTGCCGCGGGCCCCGGCATTGAAACCCTGCACGGCCTACGCGCCGAAGCCTTGGCGCAAGGCTTGCGGCAACGCCTGGCGCATCCCTGCGCGGGCGTGATCAGCTTTGGCGTGGCGGGCGGGCTAGATCCCGCGCTTGCGCCTGGCAAGGTGATTGTCGCCACCGCAGTACACGACGGCGATACGTCGCGGCCGGTCGATGCAAGCTGGTCTCGCGCACTGTCCCTTGCGTTGCCGGAAGCCGTTGCCGGGACGCTGGCGGGCTCAGACCAGGCGGTGACCTCGGTGGCTGCCAAGACGGCATTGCACGCTGCCACGGGGGCGCTGGCGGTCGATATGGAGTCTCATATCGCGGCGCGGATCGCCCAGGAATTCGGGGTGCCGTTTGCCGCCTGCCGGGTCGTGATCGATCCCGCGCAACGGGATGTGCCGCCCGCCGCGGTGGCGGGGATGGGGCCCGATGGCGGCACCGATATCCTGGCGTTGCTCAAGGCGCTGCTGGCGGGGCCGGGGCAGGTGCCGGACCTGATCCGGCTGGGTCGGGATGCCAGGCTGGCGAGGTTGGCGCTGGAGGTGGCGCGGGGCCGGGTGGGGGCGGGGTTTGGTTTAGGGTGAGCCGCCGCCCGGCCTTTGACCCGGGCGGCCGGATCGAAGACCGGGCAGCAAAAGCTTAAGGCTTCGTCCCTTCCGCTTCAGGCTTTTTCTCTTCCCCGCCGGCCGGCGCGGGCGCCGCTCCTTCGGCGGGCGCATCCGTATCCTCGTAATCCGGCAGCTTCCCGCCACCACCCTGGATCAGGTACTGCCGGCGCTGCCGGTACCCATCCCGCACGAAACTGTATTTATCCAGTGCCGCCAGCGACAACAGATCGGTCGCGGCCAGTGCATTGGTACGTGCATCGAGGAAACCCACGCCCCACAGCGCCCACTGCACGTCCTTTTCGACCCACGTGGTAGGCGACAGCTGGAAGTTCACATACAGGCCCACCCCGTCGCGGATCGAACTGGGACCGAACAGCGGCAGCACCAGGTACGGGCCGGCGGGCACGCCCCACACGCCCATCGTCAGCCCGAAGTCGGTGGAGTGCTTGCTCAGGCCGGCTGGCGTAGCGATATCGATCAGGCCGCCGACCCCGAGTACCGAATTCATGGCGACGCGCATGAAGCTTTCCGCCGCGTCCACGCCCTTGCCTTGCAGCAGGTTGTTGACTGTGTTGCCGACGTCGGCCAGGTTCGAGTAGAAATTGGTGACAGCGGTGCGCACCGGCTGTGGCGTGACGGCACGGTAGCCCTTGGCCAGCGGCGTTGCTACGTACTCGTCAGCCTTGTCGTTGACCTTGAAGACTGCGCGGTTGAGCGGCTCCAGCGGGTCGTCCGGGTTGGCTTGCGGGCCGGTGGCGCATGCCGTGGCCAGTAGCGACAGGGAAAGCGCCGACAGTAGGCGCGAGAAGCGAGGGACGGGGCGGTTCATCATGTTGAGATGGCGTTTCAATGGGCCGGTCCGGTAGCGGGCGCGGACCGCTCGCGCGGACGTCCCATCAGGATCGGCTGGAAAAATACGGCGCCGACCAGCGTGCATGCCAGCGCCAGCGCCAGCAGCTTGCCCATGCTGGCCGTGCCTGGATGCTGGGACAACCACAGGCTGCCGAAGGCGGCGGCCGTGGTGGCGGCGCTGAAGAGCACGGCGTGGGTGAGCGGGGACTGCAGCAAGTGTGTCTTGCCCTCGCGCCAGGCGAGCACGTAGTAGATCTTGAAGGCCACGCCGATGCCAAACAGCAGGGGCAGGGCAATCACGTTGGCGAAATTGAGCGGGATGCCGAACACCACGCAAAGTTCCAGCGTGACCAGCGCGGACACCAGCAGCGGCACCAGCGTGCGCAGCACATCGCCCACGCGGCGCAGCGTGATCCAAAGCAGCAGCGTGATCGACAGCACGGCCCAGATGCCGGCTTGGGCAAAGGCGGTCATGATGGTGTCGGCGGAGCCCCGGATCGAGATCGGGCCACCTACCGCGGCGGGCTCGACGCGCTGCACGGCATCGATAAAGCGCGTCAGCGCGGCGTCGCGCGCATCGCTGTTGCTGCTCGACGCATCTCCCGGCTTGGCCGCCGGGGGGAGCTTCGGGCTCACGCTGACCAGGGCCTGTCCGTCGGGGGCGACCCAGTCGCGTACCAGGGCGGGCGGCAAGGTCTCCCGGCTGATCGGCTGCGGCGACAGCATCCGCTGCAGGCGGGCCAGCGCGAGGCGCAGCGGCAGGGCGATGGCCTGTTCGGCGCGCGCGCGGGTGGCGGCGTCCGCGCCGGCAAGCTTGCGCAGCCCCGTAGCCAGGTGGGCGGCTTCGGTGGCGCCCGGGCCGGGATGATCCTCCGCCGCGAGGGTGAGCTGGCGCGCCGCGTTCTTGAGCGAATTGACGAGCCGCGCATCGTCCGCAGGCGTGGCCACGGTCTGCGTCAGCACCGGCATCAGGCTCGCCGATGCTTTGGCGATCAAGGCCAGCCGCGCTGGCTGGTCGTCGGGTATGAAAGTCTGCAGCGTGACGACGCGCGACACCTCCGGCAACGCTGCCAGGCGGTTGGCGGCGGCGACGGCCACGGCAAGAGAGGGCGCCAGCACGTTGACGTTGTCGGTGCCGGCCTGGGGCGCATCCTTGAGCGAGAGCAGGGTTGCCATCGATTCCGAGTGCGGATCCTTGAGGTGCAGCGGATCGAAGTCGAACCGCAGGTGCAACAGCAGGGGCGAGCCGGCCAGGATCAGGCCGCAGGTGACCAGCAGCACTTGCTTGCGATAGCGCTCGAAGAACACATCGGCCGGTGCCAGCCACTTGAAGCCAGGCACTTCGGTCCGTCCCGCTTCGTCCTTCGGGCGGAATACCGTGATCAGCGCGGGCAGCAGCGTGATGGTGGTGGTGAACGCGATCAGCATGCCCACCCCTGCGATCTGGCCCAGCTCGGCCACGCCGCGGTAGTCGGTGGGCAGGAAGCAGAAGAAGGCAGCCGCGGTAGCGGCGGCGGCAAGCGCCAGTGGCACGCCGACCGCCTTGGCGGCACTCGCCAGGGCTACCGGGATTTCGGGATGCACATGGCGCTCGGCGCGGTAGCGCACGCCGAACTGAATGCCGAAATCCACGCCAAGCCCGACAAACAGCACGGCGAAGGCCACGGAGATCATATTGAGCGCGCCGACCATGGCCAGCCCGAGCGCGGCGGTGATGACCAGGCCCACCAGCATGCTGGCCAGTACCGCCAGGATCAGCCGCTTGGAGCGCAATGCCAGCCACAGGATCAGGATCACCACCAGCAACGTCAGCACGCCATTGAAGGCGGCCCCTTCCTTGACCGAGGCAAATTCGTCATCCGCCAGCGCTTGCGAGCCGGTCAGGCGCACCGTGGCGCCGTACCGCTGGGCCAGCCCGAGCTTGGCCGCCGTGGCGCGAATAGCGCCGGCGGCATCCGCGCCGGCTTGCAGGCCGGCGTAGTCGAGCACGGGGCTGAGCGCGACGAACGCCGTGGCGACGCCGCCGGGCGCAGGTTGCAGGCTGCTGTCGACCAATCCGGTCCAGGACAGCGCTCCGGGCTTGCCTGCCAGTACCTGGTCCACCGTGCGCGCGCTGCTGCCGAGCAGCTTGGCCATGTCGCCCAGCTTGACCTGCCCGAGTTGCAGCGGCAACGACAGCGTAGTCGATAGCGTATCGGACAGGCCGCGCAGGGTCGGGTCATGCGCAAGGGCGTTGAGCAGGGGACGTGCCTGGGTCAGTTGCGTGGTGGTATCGCGCAGCTTTTCCGTTTCGACGAAGAGCAGTCCGTTACGCTCGAAGAATTCCCCGCCGCCCGGCTGGCTGACGGCGCGAAAGCGCTCGCCCTGCTGGCGCAGCGCCTTGGCCAGCTCGTCGGCGGCGGCGTCCGCCAGTTCCGCGGCCGGCGCCTGCACCACGGCCAGGATCATCTGGTCGCGCTGGGGAAAGGCGGCGCTCACGGCGGCATCGCGGCGCGCCCAGGGCTGGTCCGACTGGAGCAGGCGGCTGATATCGGTGTTGATGGCGAAATGGCCTGCCACATAGACGCCGCTGGCGGCAGTCAGCAGCAGCGTCAGCGCGATCACGGGCCACGCGCGGCGGGTAGAAAACTGGACGATGCGGATGACCAACGACGTCAACATGGGCGATAAGGGGGACAGTAACTGTGTGGCGCGCAACGAGGCGCGAAAAAAAGCGCAGCGCAGCGCGCAAAGCGGCAGCCGCGAGTATAACGGCAGGACGCGGCATAGCGCTGCCGCTTTGGCCGCGCCGTCATGCAATGCGCGGTTGCCGCCGGCGCGGCGAGCGCCGGCTTCGGTACGCTATACTGCCCCGGCACACGCGCGCGAGCCGGGCTGCGGTCTCGCAGCCCGCGGCGCGGCATGTTTCCCTTGGCAAGTCTGCCGGGCATTTCCGGCGGCGAACCGACTGGCATATTCAGGTCCAAATTCGCATGAAGAAATACGGTATTGCTTTCCAGGCTCTGGCCCCGCTCGCCGTGGTGGCGATGGTTTCCGCCGCACAGGCGCAAACGGTCGACAGGTCTTCGCCGGACCGCATGGTGCGGGCCGCCGTCGAAGGCGTGATCGGCACCATCCAGTCCAGCCCCGACACCCGCGGCGGCGATCTGGGCAAGATTACCGCAGTAGTGCAGCGCCAGTTCCTGCCCTACACCGATTTCGAGCGTACCACCCGGCTGGCGGTCGGCAGCGCGTGGCGCAATGCTACGCCCGAGCAGCAAAAGCAACTGTACGAGCAATTCCAGACCCTGCTGGTGCGCAGCTACGCGGTTTCGCTGTCGCAACTGCGCGAGCAGAACGTCAAGTTCCGCTACAAGCCCGCGCTGGCCGCCAGCGGCGCCACCGATGTGGTGGTCGAGACGCGCGTGCTCAACAACGGCGACGAGATGCAGATCGACTACCGCCTGCAGCGCGTCGGCAACGGCTGGAAGATCTACGACATCAATATGATGGGCGCCTGGCTGATCGAGGTCTACCGCCGGCAGTTCGCCGATATCGTCGCGCGTAACGGCATCGACGGCTTGCTCAAGTACCTGGCCAACCACAACGCGCGCCAGAACGCCGACGCTTGAGCCCCCGGCGTTACCGCCGGCATGGACGATAAAAGGCTCGCCCCCGGTACACGCGGTACCCAGGGTGCGAGCCTTTATGCATTCCGGATTGCCTGCGCTTCAGCGCGTGGCGGCTTTCCGTGTGGCGGCGGTGTCGTTGGCTGCCTTGGATGACTTGGCGCGGCCGATCTCTTCAAGCTTGATCTCGACGTGCTTCGAGAACACGTAGTCGGCAGGGCGTTGCTTGGTCAGGTCGATATCCGGCGCCATCGGGCCCGAGGTGCGCACGCCGCGCAGGCTAACGCCCAGCGCCTTGAGCGGATGGGCGATGGTGTCGGCCACCGCGGTGGCTTCAAAGCCGCTGTGGACCATGCAGTCGGCGCACTTCTCGTAGTTGCCGACGCCGTAGGCGTCCCAGTCGGTGCCTTCCATCAGTTCCTTGAAGGTGCCGACATAGCCTTCGCCGACCAGGTAACACGGACGCTGCCAGCCGAACACGGTGCGCGCCGGATTGCCCCAGGGCGTGCACTTGTAGGTCTGGTTGCCGGCCAGGAAGTCCAGGAACAGCGTGGACTGGCTGAAGGCCCAGTTCTTGCCGGCACGGCCGCGCGACAGGATGTCGCGGAACAACTGGCGGGTCTTGCCGCGGTTCAGGAAGTGCTGCTGGTCCGGCGCGCGCTCGTAGGCATAGCCCGGCGATACGGTGATGCCGTCCACGCCCATGGCCTTCACGGAGTCGAAGAAGCGGGCCACTTTTTCCGGCTCGGCATCGTTGAACAGCGTGCAGTTGATGTTGACGCGGAAGCCGCGCTTCTTGGCCGCGGCGATCGCCTCGACGCAACGGTCGTACACGCCTTCCTGGCTCACCGAACGGTCATGCATCTCGCGGTCGCCATCCAGGTGCACCGACCAGACGAAGTAAGGGCTGGGCTCGTACTGGTCCAGCTTCTTTTCCATCAGCAGTGCATTGGTGCACAGGTAGACGAACTTGCGGCGCGCAATGATGCCCTTGACGATGGTGGGCATGTCCTTGTGCAGCAGCGGTTCGCCGCCGGCGATGGAGACCACCGGGGCGCCGCATTCGTCGACCGCGCCCAGGCACTGCTCGATGGACAGGCGCTGGTTCAGGATGGGGTCCGGATAGTCGATCTTGCCGCAGCCGTTACAGGCCAGGTTGCAGCGGAACAGCGGTTCCAGCATCAGTGCCAGCGGATAGCGCTTGTTGCCGGAGAGATGCTGCTTGACGACATAGGCGCCCACGCGGGCAACCTGCAAAAAGGGAATGGCCAAAATGTACTTCCTTGTTATGGGGCGGCCGGGGTCAGCCAGCGGCGGTTTGCGGGTCCGGCTGCGGCACGGCCTCGGTTGCGGCCGTGCCGGCTGCCTGCCTGCGCGGCGACGGATCGGCCAGCTCGGCGGGCAAGCGGAATTCGGCGTGCTCCTCGCGGCCATCCATGGTGGACACCTCCACCGGTCCGAGCCTGCGCAGCGCGGCGATCACGTCCTTGACCATTTCCTCGGGCGCGGACGCACCTGCCGTGATACCCACGACTTCGACGCCGCGCACCCATTCGGGGTTCAGCTCGCTGCCGTCGGCAATCAGATAGCTCGGCACGCCACTTTCCGTACCGATCTCGCGCAAGCGGTTGGAGTTGGAGCTATTGGTGGCGCCGATCACAAGGATCACCTCCACCTGCTTGGACAGCTCGCGGACTGCGCTTTGCCGGTTTTGCGTGGCGTAGCAGATATCGCGCGTATCCGGCCCCACCAGGTTGGCAAAGCGCCGGCTCAGGGCGGCAATTATATTACGTGTATCGTCCACGCTCAGCGTGGTCTGCGTGACGTAGGCCACGGGGGTATCCGCGGGCAGGTCGAGTTGCGCGACCTCCGCCTCGCTTTGCACCAGGATGACCTTGCCCGGGATCTGTCCCATGGTGCCTTCGACCTCCGGATGGCCGGCATGGCCGATCAGGATCACCGTGCGGCCGCTGGCGGCATATTGCCGGCCCTGCGTATGTACCTTGATCACGAGCGGGCAGGTCGCGTCGATCGAGTGCAACTGGCGGGTCCGCGCATCGCTCTCGACGTCCTTGGAGACGCCATGCGCGCTGAAAATCGTGACGGCGCCGGTCGGCACTTCATGCAGTTCTTCCACGAAGCGCGCACCCTTTTGCCTTAGCCCTTCCACCACGTGCTTGTTGTGCACGATTTCGTGTCGCACGAACACCGGGGCTCCATGCTTGAGTAGGGCACGATCTACAATCTCGATCGCGCGCACCACGCCGGCACAAAAACCGCGGGGTTGAGCAAGAATCACCTGCATAAAAATAGGCCCCCCGACCCAGTCAACGGGTTCAGCATTAGTTGATATTCCGGAATCACTTTCCCGTCATACGGTGGTTACTATATACCCGTGCCGCAACCTTTGTCTGGCACCTGGCAAACGCCTGCAACACTTTGAGGGTTATTCCTGTGGGGAACATGACGTCAGGAGACTATGTCCTGGTAACGGGCGCATCGGGTTTTCTCGGTTCGGCGGTAGCGCGGCAGGCGCTGGAGCGCGGGTTCCGGGTGCGCGCGATGGTACGCGCGGGCAGCCCGCGCCGCAACCTGGAGGACCTGCCGGTTGAGATCGCCGAGGGCGATATGCGCGATGCACGCGCCATGGAAAGTGCGTTGAAAGGCGTGCGCTATCTGTTTCATGTGGCGGCGGATTACCGCCTGTGGGCTCCGGATCCCGAGGAAATCGTACGCACCAATGTGGCCGGGACCGAAACCGTGATGGGCGCGGCACTCGCCTGCGGCGTGGAACGCGTGGTGTACACAAGCAGCGTGGCGACGTTGCGGGTAGCGGGCGCCACGGCGCCGGTGGCAGAAGACGCCGCCATGGGCGACCATGAGGCGATCGGTGCCTACAAGCGCAGCAAGGTGCTGGCCGAGCGCGTGGTGGAGCGCATGGTGGCCCGCGACGGCCTCGAGGCGGTGATCGTCAATCCCTCCACGCCGATCGGCCCGCGCGACGTGCGGCCGACGCCTACCGGCCGCATCATTGTCGAAGCCGCCAGCGGCAAGATCCCCGCCTTTGTCGATACTGGCCTCAATCTGGTGCATGTGGACGACGTGGCGGCCGGGCATATGCTGGCGCTGGAGCGCGGCGTGACCGGCGAGCGGTATATTCTTGGCGGGCAGGACGTCTCCCTGCAGCAGATGCTGGCCGACATTGCCGCCATGACCGGGCGGCGCCCGCCCACCATCAGCCTGCCGCGCTGGCCGCTTTACCCGCTCGCTTTCGCGGCGGAGGCGGTGGCGCGCATGACGGGCAAAGAGCCCTTCCTGACGGCCGATGGCCTGTCGATGTCGAAATACCGGATGTTCTTCAGTTCGGAAAAAGCCCGCCAGGTGCTTGGCTACCAGGCACGGCCCTACCAGCAAGGCCTGGGCGAGGCGCTCGACTGGTTCCGTACCGCCGGCTACCTGCGCTGAAACTGGCTGGCGGCGCAGGCGCGCTGCCAGCCTCCGGCCCGCTGCCGTCAGCCGCGCTGCGGCGCTTGYGCACGGCCTTTCCACTGCCCGCCCTTGCGCAGCCAGTAGCGGCGCGCGGAATCGATGGTGGCGCCAAGGTAGAACAAGGCCGTCAGCGGCAGCAGCGGCGCCAGCCACAGGGGCTGGCGGTATTCGCGCAGCATGGGCATGTAGGCCAGCGTCATGGCCAGCCAGGCCGCCCATGCCGGCCATAGCCGCAGGCCGCCGCCAAGCGCCAGCAGGGGTGGCGCCAGGTAGGTCAGCACCATGCCAGCCACGGCGCCGGCCAGCAACAGCGGCGAGTAGCGCAGCTGGGTGTAGGCGCTGCGCGCGATCATATCCCACAGGCTGCGCCAGTCATCGTAGGGGCGCGCCGAGATGCTGTCGTCGGCGAGGTCCAGGCGGATCGAGCCGCCTTGCTTGATACAGGCTGCCAGGCTGCAGTCGTCGATCAGTTCTCCGCGGATCGCGGCAAATCCGCCGATGCGGGCCAGCGCGCYGCGCCGCGCCAGCATGCAGCCRCCGGCGGCCGCGGCCACGCCGCTGCGCGGGTTGTTGACGCGCGCGAACGGGTAGAGCTTGGCAAAAAAGAACACAAAGGCCGGGACGATCATGCGCTCCCACCAGGATGCGCAGCGCAGCCGCACCATCAATGAAACCAGGTCCCGCTGCTCGCATTCCGCGCGCGCCACCTGCTGCGCCAGCACACCGTGGCCGTGATGGATGTCGGCATCCGTCAGCCACACCCAGGTGGCCGCGGGAGCCAGCCTGTCAGCGGCTTCCAGGCCTTCCGACTGCGCCCAAACCTTGCCGCTCCAGCCGGGTGGCAGCTCGCGCGCCGTGATCACCGCAAGCGATTCCGCCTTGCCCAGCGCAGCCGCGGCGCTGCGTGCAATGTCGGCGGTACCGTCGGTGCTATGGTCGTCCACCACCATCAGCCGCAGGGGCGCGGGATAGGACTGACCCAGCACGCTGGTCACCGCGCCGCCGATGACGGCCGCCTCGTTGCGTGCCGGGATGATGGCGACCACTTCCGGCCATTGCGCCGGGGCGGGCGCGGGGCCGGGCTTGCGCACCCGCCAGAAGCCGGCGCGGCCAGCCAGCAGCACGCACCAGATGGCGAGGGGGATCAGGGACAACAGGAACATCTCAAAAGGCTCCAGAACAGCTTCAGGTGGGTCAAGGTGCGCTCAGCGCAGAAAGCGGCGGGCAAGCCGGGCCAGCTTGGGAACGGTCTCCGGCCGCAACAGGCGCGGATCGTAACCCGCCATGCGGCGTTCGTTCTCGGCCAGGCAAAGATCGATCATCTCGCGCGCGGACAAGGTCTCGGCGATCGCTGCCGTACTGTTCATCGGGAAATTGGCGTCCTTGGCCATGCCATCGGCATCGATGCCGCGCGCAATGCCAACGCGCTCCCAGATCAGGAAAGCCCACACCCGCATCACCTTGAGCGCGTACAGGGGGCGCCGCCACCAGGGCAGGCTGCGGCGGTACCAGGCGGCCCAGTTGACGAAAAACAGGATGTGCCGGCCTTCCTCCTGGATGACGGGTTCGAAGGTTTCGACCAGTTCGGCGGGAAAGAAGCCCGAGCGCCTGGCCGCGGCGAACAGTCCGAACGCGGCAAAGCTGTCGATACACTCGCTGTAGCCGGTCACCAGCCAGCCCCATTCGGCGTCGGCGGGGGGCAGGTACTCGGGTTCAGGCGCCAGCGCGATGCCATATGCCTCGACCAGTTTCGATAGCACCACCTTGTGCCGCGCCTCCTCTGCGCCGTCCATCTCAAGCGCGCTGCGCAGCAGCGGCTCGGCCACGGTATTGGCGAAGGACTGCACACGGATGGACGCGCGTCCCTCGGTCTGCACCGCGATATCCCAGATCGGCAGGGACGTCACCCGGTGCAAGGCGTCGGGGTCGAGGCTCGGCCAGTCGATGACGGCCGGTTTATAGGGGTTGTGGGTTTGCAGCAGCATGTTGCAGAACATGCGCAAGTGCCGGGGCGAGCCAATGCGGACCGGCCCGGGTTCGGGATCGGTCCAGTTGCGCATGGCATGGTCGGCCTGGTCGATCGCGGCCTTCGCGATGGTCGCTGCGACGGCGGTTGCGCGCGCTTCGGCGCTCGGCTTTTCGGATCTGCTGGGCGCCGCAAGTGCGTCTGACATCCCGCTCCCCCCTGGCTGTGGATGGTTTGGGGGTCATTCTAGCTTGGCCGACGCGCCCGCGCGTGCCGGACAAGCATCACGGCGCGGCGGGCGGGGACAGGGCTGGCCCTAGCCCTGGTACTGCACCGGCGAACGGGACTGCATGCCCAGCCGGTAATACAGCAAGGTCAGCAGGATCAGCCAGGCCGGGCCCACGTACAGCGCGATGCGCGTATCCGGGAAGTACGCCATCAGCGCGACCACCAGCCCCAGGAAGGYCAGCGCCACCCAGGAGCCATAGGGCCAGAACGGCATGCGGAAGGCGAGCTTGCTGCGTTCCGCCGAGGACAGGCCGCGGCGGAAGTTCATCTGCGTGACCAGGATCACGGCCCAGGTCCAGATGGCGCCGAAGGTGGAGATCGAGGTGACCCAGACGAACACCTTCTCGGGGACCAGGTAGTTCAGCAGCACGCCGCACAACAATGCGGCAATCGAAACGAGCAGGGCGCGGCGCGGCACGCCGTTGCGGTCCGTCACGGCAAAGGCGCGCGGCGCCTGGCCTTGCTGTGCCAGGTTGTAGAGCATGCGGCCCGTGCTGAAGATGCCGCCGTTGCAGGAGGACAGCGCGGCGGTCAGCACCACGAAGTTGATGATGCCGGCGGCGGTCTTGATGCCGAGGCGTTCGAACGTCATCACGAAGGGGCTGCCCTGCGTGCCGATTTCGTTCCAGGGGTAGATGGCGAGGATCACGAACAGCGCGCCCACGTAGAAGATCAGGATGCGCCAAAACACCGAGTTGATGGCGCCTGGGATCGATTTCCGCGGGTTTTTCGCCTCACCGGCGGTCAGGCCGATCATCTCCACGCCGAGGTAGGCGAACATCACCATCTGCAGCGACATCAGCACGCCGGAAGCGCCGTTCGGCATGAAGCCGCCATGGGTCCACAGGTTGGAAATGCCGATCGCCACGCCGCCATTGCCAAAGCCAGCCACGATCATGCCGGTGCCGCCGATCAGCATCAGCACGATGGTGACGATCTTGATCATGGCGAACCAGAACTCGAATTCGCCGTAGGCCTTGACCGCCAGCAGGTTGACCGAGCCCATCGCGGCCAGCGCCGCCAGCGCCCAGATCCAGCGGGGCACGTCGGGGAACCAGATGCCCATGTAGATGGCGACAGCGGTRATTTCSGCGAYGCAGGTCACCAGCCACAGGAACCAGTAGTTCCAGCCCGTCAGGTAGCCGGCCAGCGGCCCCATATAGTCCTGCGCGTAGCGGCAGAAGGAACCTGCCACCGGGTTGTGCACGGCCATTTCGCCGAGCGCGCGCATGATCAGGAAGATCATGGCGCCGCCGATGATATAGGCCAGCATGATGGCCGGCCCGGCCATCTTGATGGCGCTCGCCGAGCCCAGGAACAGGCCCACGCCAATGGCCGAGCCCAGCGCCA
This sequence comes from Cupriavidus sp. 05N39, assembly GCF_056397325.1. Classification (NCBI taxonomy): domain Bacteria; kingdom Pseudomonadati; phylum Pseudomonadota; class Betaproteobacteria; order Burkholderiales; family Burkholderiaceae; genus Cupriavidus; species Cupriavidus sp. 05N39. The sequence goes on along the minus strand of NZ_JBFTNE010000057.1, from coordinate 32,446 downwards.
TCAGCCGGATCTGGCGTTCGCCAAGGCCGCGGTGCAGCGCTTCTCCGTTTTCACTCATCTCTTGTCTCCGATCGGTAATTGTCCGGAATCGCCCCTTTTGGGAGCGGTCCGGTTGCGCCTCCTGGCTTCCGTGGACAAGTCGCGCAGATGGTGCGGACAAGGCCGGCGCCGCATCTTCATAGGGGATGCCTGGTGGGCATGTCCTACTGAAAACTGGCCTTCCGGCGCAATTGTTTGCCTTTTAAGACAAGCATTGGCTGGAAAGCAAGCAGTCCGATGCGGTGCTATTGGACGGAAGTGGCGAGCAGATTAAAGACAATCGACCAGCATTTGTTTTTGAAATTTATATGAATAGCAGGAAAAAATGCTGAAATGGCTCCGGCGGGGTGGAAGTGCGGCGCGGCCGGGACACATCGTGTGGGGTCGCGCGGCGGCGGAGCGGCTAGCGGCGGCGCGATGCGCGGGCGGCGATACGCTCGGGCCCGAGGCCGGCGCGCCATGCGCCCGGCGGCATGCCAAAGCGCTGGGTGAAGCTGCGGGTAAAGGTGGTCTGGTCGGGAAAGCCGAGCGTCAGCGAAATATCCGCCAGCGCCTGGCTCCGGTCGGCCAGCAGGCGCGTGGCCTGGTCCAGCCGCATGCGTGTCTGGTAACGATGCGGCGTATCGCCAAAGGCGTCGCGGAACAGGGTGTGGAAACGCCTTACGCTCCAGCCGAAATGTGCCGCAAGCTGGCTGGCGCGCACAGGTGCCTCCAGATGCTGGCGCAGGTAGGCGTCGATTTCCGCCAGGGGGAAATGCGCCGGCCGGACACGGCCATCCACGCCGAGCGCTTGCGCGAGGTCGGAGGCAAGCGTGGCCGCCAACTGCCAGTGATGCTGGCGCGAGCCGGCCTGGCTCGTGCCTTGCTGCAGCATGGCCACGCGCCGCACGCCGGCGCTCCAGGCGTCGGTGACGGCAAACGCCCTCACACGGTCCGTCAGTGCCGCCGGCAACGCGAGCGAACCGGGCGGAACGTCCAGCACCAGTTGCCGGTTGTTCCCCAGCCCGAGGAAATCGTGGCACTCGCCGGCAGGTACGATCAGCCCGCTACGGGGATCGAGCCGGTGCAGGTGTCCGCCGATTTCCAACTCGCAGGCACCGTCCAGGCCGAACAGTACCTGGTAATAGTCATGGCGATGCCGCTCTGGCTCCGGCTGGTAGACGCGAGTCTCCACCAGCGGAGCCGGCAGGCTCGCCGGTATCGCCGGCAAGGCGCGCTTATCGGGCGGCGACATGGCCGGTTTTCCCAATGGCGTCGCCGCGCTTGCCGCCCTGGCCGGTCTGGCACAGCCAGACCCCAAGTCCGGCAACGATCAGGCCGAGCAATTGCAGGGGCCCGAGCCGGTCGCCAAACAGCCCCCAGGCCTGCAACGCGGCCAGCGGCGGAGCGAGGAACATCAGCGAGGCCGCCTTGGCGGCCTGGCCGCGCCTGACGATGCGCAGCAACAGGTAGGTGCCCAGGCCCGACAGCACCAGGGTGGCCCACGCCAGCGCGGACCACAGCGCCAGGCCCGGCTGCCAGTGCGTCTCGCCCAGCATCCAGGCCAGCGCGCCGGCCACCAGTGCGCCGCCCACGTTCTGCCACGCCGAGCTGGCACGCAGGTCGGCGGCGGCAATCGAGGTTTTTTGCAGGATCGTGCCCATGGTGATGGAGAGGATGGAAAGCCCCGCCACCAGCACCACCCACGGCGATACCGGGCTGGGCGCGCTGGCCAGGGTGGCCGGGGCCACTACCAATACTACGCCCAGCGAGCCCAGCGCAAGTCCGCCCCAGCCCCGGCGGGACGGGAATTCTCCCAGCAGCGGGATCGCCAGCAGCGCCGTCAGCAGCGGCTGCAAGGCGCCGAGCAAGGCCATGGCCGATGGCGCCAGGCCATGTGCAATGGCCCAGTAACCGCCACCCAGGTAGCTGCCGTGCAACAGGCCGCCGGCCAGCAAGTGTTTCGGCACATCGCGCAGTGCCGGCCAGCGCGCGCCGCCGGCCAGGGCTACGCCGGTGAACAGCAGGGCCGCCAGCGAGAAGCGGGCCAGCAGGAAGAGGCTGGGCTGCGCCACCGGCACGATCGCACGGCCCACGATGAAGCCGGTCGACCAGATCAGCACGAAGGCGAGGCTGGACAGCCAGATGGCGCTGGGTGGAACGGTGTGACGGGGTGACGGCATGGCGTATTGGGGTTTTGGGCGCGCGCGGCGCGGGCAGGGCGGACAACAATGAGCTGCAGGTTAGTAGCCGGATACCGTGCTGTCTTGGCGAATCCGGCAACGCGCGCCGCTGTGCGGCCGACCGGCCTCGGCTTCGGTTTATAGTTGGCCTTCGCCCCGGCCGGCCACATCATGGCCGTTGCAACGCCTTGCGCTGCGCCTGACGCTGTTTCCCGCGCAAGGCAGCCCAGGATTCGTCAATCTACAGCCCCCTTTCTCCATGTCCGAACTCTTGCTGGAACGCGTACTCCTTACGAACGATGACGGCATCGACGCCCCCGGCCTGGCCGTGCTCGAGGCCGTGGCCGCCAAGCTGGCGCGCGAGGTCTGGGTGGTCGCGCCCGAGCACGACCAGAGCGGGACCTCGCACTCGCTGAGCCTGCACTCGCCGTTGCGCATCAGCCAGCAGGGCGAACGCCGCTTTGGCGTGTCCGGCACGCCGGGCGACTGTGTCGTCATGGCCGCGCGGCACCTGATGGCCGATGCCCCGCCGAGCCTGGTCCTGTCGGGCATCAACCGCGGCGCCAACCTTGGGCTCGAAACCGTGTTCTCAGGCACCGTAGGCGCCGCCATGACCGGCGTATTGCTGGGCATCCCGGCGATCGCGCTGAGCCAGGCCTTTACCGATCGCAATGCGGTGCGCTGGGAAACTGCGGGCGAGCTGGCCCCTGAGGTGATCCGCCGCCTGCTTGCGGCAGGCTGGAACCAGCAGGCCTGCCTGAACGTCAACTTCCCCGATGTGGTACCCGAGTCGGCCGGCCCGCTGACGGTGACGCGCCAGGGCGTCGGCCTGGTCAAGGATCTCGCCGTCAGGGCGCATGTCGACCCGCGCGGGATCCCGTATCACTGGCTGCAGTTCTCTCGCGGCCCGCGCCCCGACGCCGAGGACAGCGAGGCCGTCGTGATCGGCCGCGGCGGCATCTCCGTCACGCCGCTGCGCTTCGAGCGCACCGACGAGGAGGCGGCGGCGGAACTGGCGGGGCGCCTGTGATGGCGCCGGGCCTTGATCGCTGGACCCAGGCGCAGGCCGCGACGTTCGGATAGCGCCCGGCGATGGGGGGCGGCCTTCAGCGCGGGGCCCGCTGCAGGCGCCGCCGAACGCGAGTCGCCGGCGCGCGCGTCAGGGCTCGTCCACGACAGGGTTGGAAAGCACGCCGATGCCATCGATCTCAATCTCGATCTTGTCGCCGGGCTTCATGAACACCGGCGGCGTGCGCGGATAGCCCACGCCGGCGGGCGTGCCCATGGCGATCACGTCGCCCGGCTCCAGGGTCAGGCATTCCGTCAGCAGGGCAATGGTTTCCGCCGCGTCCCAGATCATGTGCCTGGTGTTGGAATCCTGCATGACCTGCCCGTTCAGGCGGGACTGAATGCGCAGGCCGGCGGCGCCCGCCGGCAATGCGTCCGGTGTCACGATCCACGGCCCGAACGCCCCGGTGGCATCGAAATTCTTGCCGATCGTCCACTGCGCCGTCTTGCGCTGGTAATCGCGCAGCGACGCATCGTTGAAGCAGGCGTATCCGGCCACGCAGTTCAGCGCATCGGTGCGGCTGGCATGCCGCACCCGCTTGCCGATGACGACCGCGAGTTCCGCTTCATAGTCGAGTTTGTCGGAGCAGCGCGGGCGCTGGATCGGGGCTTCCGTCGCCAGCAGGGACGTGGCGCCGCGGAAGAAAAAGGCCGGGTATTCCGGTTTCGCATTCCCGCCTTCCGCGGCGTGATCGTAGTAATTCAGGCCAAGGCAGATGATCTTGCCCGGCCTTGCCAGCGGGGTCAGCAGCCGCACCGCGGCAAGCGGCAGGCGCCTTGCCCCCGCCAGGGATTCGGACAGGCGGCCTCGCGCCGCATCGGGCAGCGCGAACCACTCGCTCCAGTCCGCGACACCCGCCACGGTCTCGACGATCTCCGCACCGTCCACCACCCCGAGGCAGATCTTCCCCTCGAATTCATATCTTGCCAGCCGCATCGCACACTCCATCCAGGTTTCGAACATCGCAAAATATCGATATTTATTAATATGCTATTAAATATCGATATTTTTTGAGATTAGGGTTTACATCAGGGCCGCACGTATCAACGCGTGACGAAAATCGATAAAATCTCCCGATGCGCACCATGTCACCGTCACTTCCCGAAACCGCAGCCACCGGAGCCAGGACGCCGGCCGTCACGGTTGCCAGCTCCGTCTATGAACGATTGCGGGATGACCTCCTCACGGGTGGCATCGAGCCGGGTGTCAAGCTGCGTATCGAAACCATCTGCGAGCGCTACGCCGCCGGCAACACGCCAGTGCGCGAAGCGCTGAGCCGGCTGGCCGCGGAAGGGCTGGTAGTGCGCCACGACCAGCGCGGCTTCACGGCCGCTCCGGTGGACCTCGACGAGCTCGAAGCGCTCACGCGCACCCGCGCCGACATCGACCAGATGGCGCTGAAAGACGCGATGGCGCATCCGTCGACGCAATGGGAAGAGCAGATCGTGCTGGCCTTGCACCGGCTCTCGCGAACCCCGCGCTCGGCACAGGACGATACCTACGTACCCAACCGGGAGTGGGAGCGGCTGCACCGCGAGTTCCATCGCAGCCTGATCGCGAATTGCCGCTCCCGCTGGCTCCGGCAATTCAGCGAGGAGCTTGCCGACCAGGCCTATCGATACAGGCAATGCTCGATCCGCAATGCCTATGGCGTGCGGGATGTGCATGCGGAGCATGCGGCTGTGGCTGAAGCGGTATTGGCCGGGGATGTTGAGCGGGCAGTGTCATTGCTGACGCGGCACTACTGGCAGACGGCGGAATTTATTCAGGCGGCTGTCGGGCGGGATGACTAGACGGTGCTTTGGCGGTGGCGGAGCCTGTGCCTGCCAGTATCGAGACCCTCGAGGGACCGAGGGTCGCTGAGGGGGATATCTACCAGCATTTGCGCAGACAGGAGCGAGGGCGCCTCGAGCAGGAGTTCTTGCCGGGCGAACCCGTCGCCGCGGCGCTGTGTGCGTGGCGCGGCGGAGCGCCGGGTTGACGTCTGCGCGGCCAGTTCAAGCCGCTCCCGAAAATGGTCCTTCGGCAAACGGCCGTCTTGCGGCACTGCGTTGCTCGTTTGATAATTTCGCCTGCCCAGGCAATTTCATCAAACCGGTTTTGAATGTACTCCCTAGACGACCTGCGACTTTTTGTCCGCACCGCCGAACTTGAAAACCTCTCCGCCGCCGCCCGCGAGCTGGGCCGTACCGCGGCCACGGCCAGTGCGGCGTTGATCCGGCTTGAGCAGCGCCTGAGCGCGCGCTTGTTCGCCCGCACCACCCGCCGCATGCGCCTGACCGAGGAGGGGCGCGTGTTCCTGGAGGCCGCACGCAAGGCACTGGCGGCGTTGGAGGAGGGCGAGGGCGCGCTGGCGGAACAGCGAGAGGAACTCGCAGGGCCGCTGCGATTGTCGGCGCCGGCGGACCTCGGGCGCACCTTGCTGCGAGGCTGGCTGGACGATTTCCTGCTGGCGCATCCGCAGCTTTCGCTTGAGTTGTCCATCGGCGATACGCTCGCCGATCTTTATCGCAGCAACGTCGACCTGGCCGTGCGGGTGGGCTGGCTGGAGGATTCGGGGCTGGTGCGCCGGCAGCTTGCCTTGACGCGGCGCGTTGCGGTGGCCGCGCCGGGGTATCTCAAGCGCTGCGGTACACCGGCTTCGCCCGACGCGCTGGCGCAGCACCAGATGCTGTGCCTGGCACCGGGTGGCCAGGCGCGCATGCGCTGGCCGTTCCGTTCGCGCCAGACGAGGGTGGAGGTGGAAGCCAACGGGCGGCGCACCAGCGATGATGGCGCCGTGGTGCGCGACTGGGCCCTGGCGGGCCACGGCATCGCGTTCAAAAGCTGGTTCGATGTGGCGGCCGACGTCAGTGCCGGCCGCCTGGTGCTCCTGTTTCCCGACTGGTACCAGGACAGCGTGCCGCTGCAACTGGTGTTCCTGCAAAGCCGGTTTCCGTCTTACCGGCAGCGCCGCCTGATCGAGTTCCTGCAGGCCCGCTTCGCGGCGTTCGACGCCGATTACCCGTTCCCTGCCTAGCCCGCGGCGACACGCTTCGCGCGCAACGGGCGCGCAACCATTTACATCATGGCGTGCCATACCCGGCCGGTGCCTGCTTGCGCCTGTCTGCGCCCGCTCTCGCTCTCACCTGAATGACATCAATACAAGACATTCAGCCATTAGACATATGGCTTTCATATAAGACATGGACAATGCGTCTCACCGCTACGGGTGCGGTTCATGGCGTTTCCCGCATGGTTGCCCGCGGGCGGTGGCAGACCGCCTCATCCATCCATAAGACAGAGAAAATCCAGTGAAGAAAGCTCTCCTTGCAATGACTGCCGCAGCAGCAGCTGCAGCTTCCGGCGCAGCGTTCGCCCAAACCGCGTCCGGCGTCACGCTGTACGGCATCGCCGACGTCGGCATTGAAGTCATCAACCACATGCCTGCCGCCGGCTCCGCGGGCGGCACGGTCACGCGCATGAACTCCGGCAACTTGTCCGGCTCGCGCTGGGGCCTGCGCGGCACCGAAGACCTGGGCGGCGGCCTGAAGGGTATCTTCGTGCTGGAAAGCGGCTTCGATATCGACTCCGGCACGTCCGGCCAGGGCAACCGCCTGTTTGGCCGCCAGTCTTATGTCGGCCTGCAGGGCARYTTCGGCGCCGTCACGCTGGGCCGCCAGCAGAACTCGCTGTATGACCTGTTCGGTGCCTATGATCCGATGGCCGTCGGCCCGCGTTACTCGCTCAACAGCGTCGATTCGCAGTTCAACGGCCGTGCGGACAACGCCATCAAGTACACCGGCAAGTTCGGCGGCCTGACCGCTACCGGCTTCTACAGCACCGGGCGCGATGCCACCGTGGCCAATGGCAGCGAAGTGCCGGGCGAAAGCAAGGTCGGCCGCAACTACGGCGCGGGCCTGGCCTACGCAGCGGGTGGCTTCTCGGTCGGCGCCGCCTATGACCAGTTCCAGGGTTCTTCCGTCGCATTGAAGGATCGCAGCGCCAAGCGCGCCGCCATTGGCGCGGCTTATGCCTTTGGCGATGCCAAGGTGTTTGCTGGCTATCGCTGGCTGCGTGACGATGGCACGGCAAGCGCCACGGCCGCCGTCACCCGCAGCAATGTGTACTGGACCGGCGCGCAGTACAAGTTCACCCCCGCCTTGCAGCTGACGGGCGCGGCCTACTACACCGACATGAAGGACAGCGACGCGGATCCGTGGATGTTCGTGCTGTCGGCCGACTACTCGCTGTCAAAGCGCACCGACGCCTACCTGAACGTGGGTTATGTGAAGAACAAGTCCGGCTCCACGCTGGGCCTGAACGGCAGCGGCACGGCATTGCCGGGCGCGAACCAGACCGGCGCCACCGTCGGCATGCGTCACCGCTTCTGAGCGGAGCGCATGCGCGGTTGCCGGGGGCGCCGCGCTGACCGGCGGCTCCTTCCTGGGGAGGATGCCGCCAATCATCATATCGACCTTGCCTTGCCGCGAGGATCGTTGGGCCGGTTGATCGACTGGCCTTTTTTCTCTGCTTCGCCGAAGCGGGTGAGGTGCTGAAGGCTGCCGTCGCCGTAGACGCGCTCCACCCTGGATACCACGACGTGATAGCCGTCATACCATTTGCGGTACTGGCGCTTCGCGTCCAGGTGCCGCGGGTCGGTGGCGAAGGCACGCAGGGCTTCCTGGTCCCGCCAGTAGTAGCTGGCGTTGACCAGCTTGCCGTCCGGCGAGCGCCATGACTCGGCGCCCAGAAACCCGGGGCTGGCGGCCGCCACTTCGTCGATGACCGCGCTCAATCGCCTGAATTCCTCGTCGGTCTCGCCTGGCTTGTAGATAAAGGCTGCGATGTACATCTCATGCTCTCCGTTGCTGGTTTGCTTGGGGATGGGGCTGTCGGCCTAGGACGCCCTCGGCATGGCGATCAGCCTTAGCGCCAGCAGCGCCAGCACCACCGCCAGCCCGTACTTCTGGAAGATGGCGGCGCGCGGATTGCGGCTCAGGAAACGGCGCGCCGAGCCGCCGGCCGCGCCCAGCAGCGCGTGAAAGACGGTACTGATCAGCGTCAGCACGCAGCCAAGGACAACCAGTTGCCTGGCTACGTTCCCCTTGGCCGGGTCGACGAACTGCGGCAGGAAGACCATGAAGAACAGCAGGGCTTTCGGGTTCAACAGGCTGTTTAGCGTGGACCGGAAAAAAACGGATATCAACGAGGCTTGCTGTGCCACCGTGCCCAGCGGCGCAAGGGGGCGGCGCAGCGCCTTGCAGGCCATCCACAGCAGGTATAAGGCGCCGGCGTAGCGGATGAGGTCGAAGGCGGGCGGCCACGCGGCGATGACGGCAGTGATGCCGGTGGCGGTCAGGACGGTCAGCACAAGGTCCGCCGCCGCGATGCCCAGCGCCGCGGCGGTGCCGCCGCCTGCTCCGTAGGTGATGCCGTGCGCCATGACAAAGGCCATGTTTGGCCCGGGTGACAGCAGCAGGACCATCACTGCCGCGGCGAATACGGACAAGGTTGCGAGTTCGATCATGCCTGCAACTCCCCGGTGCTCGTGGAAGCCCGCCGGAGCCCTTTACGTTGATGAGGGTGGTAGCGTAATCTTTGTGTCTGGTACAAACAAAAAATTGTTCTAGATACAAAGACAAGGCAGAAAGCGGAAGGCAGAACGCAGAAGGCAGAGGATGATCCCCGCACCGACCCGGTACAAAACCATCATGGACGAGATCGCCGGCCGCATCCGCGAGGGGATGTTGCCGCCAGGCACGCAGCTGCCGACCGTTCGTGCCCTGATGAAGCAGCATGGCATCGCCCTGGCCACGGCTTCGCGCATCTACAAGGAACTGGAATCGATCGGACTCGTCGTCGGCGAGACGGGCCGGGGGACGTTCGTGCGGGACACGTCGCTGCCGCGCGGCCTGGGCATGGAGCAGCATCCCGCGCGCTTCGGCGCGGTGGATCTCACCTTCAACTATCCGTCCTTGCCGGGCCAGGCCGATATGCTCCGGGACGGCCTGCGCACCATCGCCGCCTCGGGCGATCTCGATGCGCTGCTTCACTCGGCGCCGCAGGGCGGGCGGCCGCACGAGCGGCAGACGGCGGCCCGGCACCTGCGCAACCGGGGTATCCGGGTGGGCGGCGATCAGGTGCTGATCGTCAACGGCGCGCAGCAGGGACTGGCCGTGACGGTGATGGCGCTGCTCAAGCCGGGCGATGTACTGGCCGTCGATGCGTTGACCTATCCGGGCATGAAGATGCTGGCTCAGGCGCATCGCCTCGATCTGGAGCCGGTGCCGCACACGGTTGGCGGCATGGACGTGGACAGGCTGGCCGCGCTTTGCAAGCGGCGTCCGGTACGCGCGGTCTACGCCATGCCCACGATGCACAATCCGCTGGGCACGGTGATGGCGGAGGCGGAACGCATCGGTCTGGCCGAACTGGCCGCGCGTCACGATTTCCTGATCATCGAGGACGGTGCGTATGCCTTCCTTGCCGAGCCGGCGCCAAGGCCGGTCTTTACCTACGCACCCATGCGGACGGTCTATGTATCGGGCCTGTCGAAGAGCGTGGCATCCGGCCTGCGCGTGGGGTTTGTCGCAGCCCCCGCCGCGCTGGTGCCGGCGATCGAGCGCGCCATCCGTGTCTCGACATGGAACACCCCGTCACTCACCGTGGCGCTTGGCTGCCATTGGATCGAAACCGGTCAGGTCGACGATCTGGAAGACCGGAAACGCAAGGACGCGCGGCTGCGCCAAAGCCTGGCGCGCCGCGTGCTGCGCGGCAGCGATATCGTGGCGCACCGCTCGTCCTACTATCTCTGGCTGACCTTGCCCGAGGACCTGCGCGCCGACCGCGTCGCCGCCGCGCTGGAGGGCGAAGGCGTCCTGGTGACAACCGCGGAGCCTTTCGCCGTTACGCCCAACGTGCCGCATGCGTTGCGGCTCGCCATTGGCTCCATCTCACATGAAGCCCTGGAAGACGCGCTGATGAAGGTGCGCCGGGCGGCGGCCGCTTAGCCGTTTAGCCGCCTAGCCGCCCGGCGCGGTTCGCCCTCACTCGATGACATCGCCCACCCAGACACGATCGAAGCTCGCCGCCGCTTCGTGCTGGATCTTGCGTACCGTCTCGGCATCGGCGGCCTCGTACTCGCAGACCATGCGCTTGCGGTCGGCAGCGATCAGGCTGCGTTTCCAGGTGACGTTGTAGAGGGCGAGGCAAGGGCGCTCGCGGTCGGCGACGATCTTCATATCTTCGTCGGATTGCGGGGTGGTGAAACTGCGCTCAACGATGATGCGTGACATGGCGGGCCTCCTGTCGGGGTGCGGAAAGTGCGGAAGTGCATGCAGGTAGGCTAGTGCCCCGGCGTTGGCGCAAGCGTTGGAATGGCACGGCATGCCAGCACCGCGCGATCCAGCGCCGCCGCCGCCCGCGCGCCCGGCTGGTGGCCGGCCGCCAGCCAGCGCAGGTCCGCGAGCCACCCGGCCGCGCTGGCCGCGTCGCCCGCGCTGGCGGCGGCCTGCACCAGGCAGGCGGCTGCCACCGTCATTTCGGTCAGCCTGCGAACGGCGCGGGCCGCTTCCAGGGCTTCGCTCGCGCAGGTACCGGCAACATCGCATTGTCCCCGGTCCAGGGCCATCGCGGCGGCGGCGTTGAGCGCATAGGCGAGGTGCGCCTTGTCGTCCACGCTGCGCAAGGACGCCAGCGATGCCGCCAGTTCGTCCTGCGCGGCGGGCTGGCCGAGACGCAGCCTGGCAAGGGCTCCCAGCGCGCCAGCGAACGGGGCGGCGGGCTCCACGGCATCCGCGGCTTCGGTTGTCTTGCCCGCCGTGCCCGTCTCGCCCATGCGCCGCGCAGCCTGCTCGATCTCAGCGCTGTGCCCGACGACCTCGTCGAAGCGGTCAAGCTCGAACGCGATGGTGGCCTGCCAGACGAGGCACTCGTACTCCCGCCAGTGATCCTGCCGCTGCCTGGCAAGGGCCACCGCGCGCGCCACCTGCCCGTGGCCGCTCGCCAGGTCACCATCGACACGCGCCAGCAGGCCGTGGCCCCACATCAGCTCGATCGTCTGCAGGTCGAGCGACTCGGCAAGCGCGTCTGCCTCGGCGATCATGGCGCGCGCCCTGGGCAGATCCGTCTCCACTTCCAGCAGGCAGCGTGCGGTATTGGCGAGCTGCTGGCAGCGCGTGGCGGCATCGGCCTTGCGCGTCATGCGCTCGGCCTCCAGGATGGCGCGCCGCGCGCCCTCGGTGTCGTTGCCTTGCTGCCGCAACCACGACAGGATATGCAGGCCGGTGGCGGCTTCTTCGTGCAGCGAGAGCGCTTCCGCGGCGCGGATCTCGCTTTCCATCTCGCCGATGAGCGTGGGCAGGCGCCGCGCGCCGGCGCTGGTAGCGGCAACCGCGCGCAGCTTGAGCAAGCCGATCGCCAGCCGCACGCGCTCGGCGCCCTGCGGCAGCCGCTCAAGCTGGGCCAGGCCGCGCCCGGCAACCAGGGCAGCTTCGTCGTTGGCATAGACGCGCAGGCAATGCTCGCCCGCCGCCAGGCAAGCTTGCGCGGTCATCGGCGCGTCGTCGGCGAGACTCGCATGGTGCACCAGTTCGCCATATAGCCTGGGGTCTTCCGCGCATGCCACCACCAGCTGCTGTGCGATCAGGCGATGCATGATGCGGCGCCGGGGCGGCGAGATGGCGCGATAGGCCGCCTGGCGCACCACGTCGTGGCTGAAGTCGAAGTGACCCTCGCCGGTCGGCTTGAGGAGTCCGCGCCGCTCCAGTTGCTCCAGGGTCGTCAGCAATTGCGCTAGGGGAATGCCGGACACCTCGGCCAGCAGCCGGGGCTGCAGTTCGCGGCCCATCGCGGCGGCGCGCAACAGCAGTTCGCGCGATGCGGGTTCCAGCGCATCCAGGCGCTCCGCGATCAGGGCGTCAAGCGTACGGTGCGAGCCGTTGCCGCCGCGCGCCCTGTCGCTGGCGTTAGCCAGGGCAAGCACGAACAGCGGGTTGCCGCCACTATCGCGCGCTACGGCGAGCGGATCCATCGCGGCCAGCGCCGGGCCGAGCAACGCAGCGACCTCGGCCACGGCCAGCGGGGCGAGCGGCAGCCGGAGCAGGCGGCCTTCGCGCGCCAGCGAGTGGAGCAATCCCTTGGCCCATGGGTTGTCGTCGACCTCGCCCGCCCGCGCGCCGCCGGCGAAGATCATGCGCGTGCCGGTTTCCAGCGTGCGGCACAGAAAATGGAGCAGCGCGGCAGAACCTTCATCCAGCCATTGGAGGTCGTCCAGGGCCAGCGCCAGCGGTTGGCCAGCGGCGAGCCCGCGCAGCAGGCTGGCGACCGCGCCGAAGAGTTGTTCACGGCTGCCCTCGCGGTGCCCGGCAGCCAGTACGCCGCCGGCCAGCAGCGGCGCCGCCTGCTGCGCCTCGCCCGCAGGCACGGTGTCTTGCGCGATGCCGCGCAGCGTGTCGAGCCACAGGCCGTAGGGCCGCACCATCTCGGCCTCATAGCAGCGGCCGCGCAGGACCTGGAAGCCGGACGCCTCGGCACGCCCGGCGAAATGGTCGAGCAGCGTGGTCTTGCCGATACCGGGCTCGCCGAGCAGGAGCAGCAGTATGCCGCTTTCGCTGTCGCTGCCGCCGGCTACCAGCCGCTCGATGGCGTCGCGCTCGGACAGGCGTCCGATCAATGGCCGGCTCAGCAGGGCGGGCTGCTCGGCGGCGTTGGCCGTAGCGGCCGGGATGTCGTTGCCGTGCGCTTCTTGCGCGTTGCTGTTCTCCCAGGCCGCCGCGCCTGCGGCCTGCATCTCCCGGCGCGCGCGGTGGATCGCCGCGTCCAGCGGGCCATTGGGCGGCGTGGACAACTCACGCCGCAGCATGTCCCGTGCGTAGGCGTAGTGCTGCTCGGCGTCCGGATAGCGCCCGGCCGCCGCCAGTAGCGAGACCAGCGTGGCATGCGCGGATTCGGCGAGCGGATCGGCGGCCACCATGGCTCGTCCGTAAGGCAGCGCCAGTGCGGGCGTGGCGTCCAGGCGCGTCACCAGCGCGCACAGCACGGCGCGGCGCAGGCCGTCGTAACGCTCCCGCTCCGCCGTGCACCAGTGATAGAAACGGTAGCAGCGCGCAAGTTCGAGGCCCGCGAGGAACTCGCCGCGCAGCAGGCGGGCAGCTTCCTCGAGCGCCTCGAGCGAGGCAGCATCGGGCCCGGCGCCAAGCAGCGCATGGACGCGTGCGATATCCACCGAGGCGCCTTGCGCGGCAAAGGCGACCCGCTCCCTGTCCGCGACCAGCCTGATCGCCCCGGCACCAGCGTCGTCCAGCAAGGGTCGAAGCTTGGTCAGGCTCCAGCGCAACGCCGCGCGCGGGTCATCGGGCCCGTCCCAGAGCAGGTCGCAGAGCGACTGCCGGGATTGGGCCGCGCTGGCACAAACCAGGTAGCCCAGCAGGGCGCGAGTGCGCTTGGAGGCTGGCAGCGGTAGCGGCTCGCCATTGCGGGTCACGCATAAATCACCCAGCAGGCGGATTTCCAGTCGGGCAGTGGCCTGCGGTGAAGCGGCATCTCTGGCAGCCACGCTTTCTCCAACCGTGATTCCAACGGTGCCAGCCGATAGTGGAACTGGAGGGGCGGGGCTGCGGATGCACAGCGGCCTGCCGCGCCGCACCGTTGGCGACGCTGTTCAAAAAAGGTAGCACACGGGCCGGGCGGTTGCCAGCCGATGCGCGCACCCGCCCGCGGCCCATCCCATCCTCCACCAACCATTCAAGGAGAAACATCATGCTGATCGCAAGATGGCAGATCGATGCCCGCTTTGGGCACAAGCAAGAGGTCATCGACCGGCTGCAGGCATGGGCGCGCGAGATCGCCCCGCAAGCCGGCCTTGTCACCGGGCGCCTGCTGACCGGCTCGATCGGCGCGCTCGAAGCGACGGTGGTCCATGACTGGGAAGTGAACGATCTCGGCGAGCTGGACCGCGCATGGGGCCGGCTCGCATCGATACCGGCCCACGCGCAATGGGGCAAGGACCTGGAGCCGTTCGTGGTTTCCGGCACCGCGCGCTGGGAGATCTATCGTGTATTGTGAGGCGTCTTGTGAGGCGTGTTGCGAGGTGTGCTGTGAGGCCGCGCAGCGCACGGCAACTTATCCATCCAGGGAGCCCGTCATGCCAATCGATGACACCAGGCTGAATGCGTTCATGGACAACTTCGTTCGCGATCTCGGCGCGGTGATGCATGCCGCGACGATCGTGGTCGGCGACAAGCTGGGACTCTACAAGGCGCTTGCCGGCAAATCGCTGTCGGCGCAGGAACTCGCAAGCGACACCGGCACCGACGCGCGCTACGTGCGCGAGTGGCTGTCGGCCCAGGCGGCCAGCGGCTACGTGGAGTACGACGCGGCCACCGACCGGTTCAGCCTCGGCGAGGAGCAGGCTTTCGCGCTCACCGTGGAAGGCGGCCCGGCATTTATTCCCGGCGCGTTCGAGATCGCCGTGGCGCAATTCAAGGCGATCCCGAAAATGATCGACGCATTCCGCACCGGACAGGGCCTGGGATGGCACGAGCACGACGCGGCGCTGTTCCACGGCACCGAGCGCTTTTTCCGTCCCGGCTACGCGGCGCATCTGGTGAGCGACTGGATCCCGGCGCTGGACGGCGTACAGGCGCGGCTGGAAGCTGGCGCTCGCGTGGCCGACATCGGCTGCGGACACGGCGCGTGCACCATCATCATGGCGCAGGCCTACCCGAACTCCACGTTCCACGGCTTCGACTATCACGAGCCGTCCATTCGTTATGCGTCCGAGGCGGCGCAACGCGCGGGGGTTGCCAGCCGGGTGCGCTTCGAGGTCGCCAGTGCAAAGAGCTTTCCGGGCAGCGACTACGATCTCGCCGCCATGTTCGATTACCTGCACGACATGGGCGACCCGGCCGGCGCATCGCATCACGTGTGGAACAGCCTCAAGCCCGACGGCACATGGATGATCGTGGAGCCGTTCGCGCAGGACCGGCTGGAGCAGAACCTCAACCCGGTGGGGCGGATCTTTTATTCGGCGTCGACCTTCATCTGCACGCCGGCGTCGCGCGCGCAGGAAGGCGCCATGTGCCTGGGCGCGCAGGCTGGCGAGAAGCGTATCCGGGAGGTGGTTACGCGGGGCGGCTTCCGCCGCTTCCGCCGCGCCACGGAAACGCCGTTCAACCTGGTCTACGAAGCGCGCCCTTAGCGTGGGCCGGCGGGTGGGCGGCAAGCAATGCGGCGTTTTCGCCCTTCCTGCCGTCGCCGCGCCTGCGTAGTTGTTCCCATTGTCTGCCCGTGGGCTTTCCATTAGGCTTGGCCTCCACCTTCGAGGACTTCCGGCGCGTTCCCCAGCATACCGCCGGTTACTGGAGATGCCCTGATGCCCGCTGTGCAGAATCTGCAGCAGAAACCGGCACGGATGTCCATCGTGACGTTCGACCAATGGTGCGAAGCCATCGATACCAGCTTCCTGCCGCTAGCCTATACGCGCCAGACGCGCGGGTGCTTCCATAGCAACGTCAGCTATGCCCGCTTCGGCGCCTGCGCGGTGGCGGACATGGATGTCGATGCGCACAGGGTGGCGCGCGAGCCCCGGCACGTGGCGGCGTCCGATGCGGGTTTCTTCAAGATCTTCTGGCAAATCAGCGGACAGAGCCGGGTTGCGCAACGGGGTAACGAGGCTTCGCTCGAACCCGGGATGTGGTCGATTTACGATACCGCGCAACCCTATAGCATCGAGATGCCGGACCGCTGCCGGGTGCTGGTGCTGCTGGTGCCGCAGGAGCGCGCCTTCGGCTGGCGGCAGGCGGCGGCCAGCCTGGGCGGCCGGGCGTTGCGGGGCGAGGGCGCGGCGCGCATCGCGTTGTCGGCGCTGGGTGCCATGCTGCACGATACCTGCTCGGGCCACTTGCTGGATTACCAGGGACAGATGGTGCTGCAGGATTCCGTCGTTTCGCTGGTGGAGACCGCGCTGCAAGGTGCGGATACGCGGCCGCCGGCGCTTGGCGATGGCGCGGACGCAGCCATGGCGCGGCATCTCGGCGAAGCGCGGATGCATCGCCTCGCTGAATTCATCGACGCCCAGTTGCATGATCCGGAACTCTCCGCGCAGCGGCTGGCCGCGGTTCTGAACGTCTCGCGGCGCACCTTGTATAACCTGTTCCGCGAGTCTGGCCAGACCCCGCATGCCTATATCCTGTCGCGCCGGTTGCGGCAGGCGGCTGTGCGGCTGTCCGGCAGCGCGGACGCCGGGCGCAGCATTACCGAGATCGCCTTTGCCCTGGGGTTTGCCGACGCGGCGCACTTCAGCCGTGTCTTCCATGAGCGCTTTGGCATGAGTCCTTCGCAATGGCGCCAGCAGAATGCGGGCGGGACGCGTATTGCGCTGCGTCATTAACCGCGCCAGCGTGCGCTTTGCACGCATCGACAAGCTTTCTGCACGGCCAGACAAGCCGTGACAAGGACGCGGTGCTAACTTCGGTCTCCACAACGAGGCATCAAGCCAAGACCAACCGGAGACGAAGATGAATGCACCCGTGGAAGCCCGCAGCGGCCTGAACCAGGCCATCCGCAATGCCATGCTGATCGACGGCGAGTGGCGCCAGGCCGAGTCTGGCGAGACCTTTGCCGTGTTCGATCCCGCCACCGGCGAGGAGATCGCGCGCGTGCCCGCCGGCGGGGCGGCAGATATCGATGCCGCCGTGGCGGCCGCCGGGCGCGCCTTTGCCGGCGGCACATGGCGCGCCATGATGCCGGCCCAGCGCGAGCGCCTGCTGCTCAAGCTGGCCGACCTGGTCGAGCAGCACGGCGACGAACTGGCCCGGCTGGAGACGCTCAACAACGGCAAGCTGCTGGCCTTCTCGCAAGGCCTGGAGGTGGGCGGCAGCGCGCAATGGCTGCGCTATATGGCCGGCTGGGCCACCAAGATCGAAGGCAGCACGTTGGATGTGTCGGTGCCGTTTCCGCCGGGAACGCGCTACAGCGCCATGACGCGGCGCTCGCCGGTGGGCGTGGTGGGCGCCATCGTGCCGTGGAATTTCCCCTTGCTGATGGCCGTCTGGAAGATCGCGCCGGCGCTGGCCTGCGGTTGCACTGTGGTGCTAAAGCCGGCGGAGGAAACCCCGCTGACCGCGCTGCGGCTGGCCGAGCTGGCGCTCGAAGCGGGCTTCCCGCCGGGCGTGCTGAATGTGGTGACTGGCGACGGCGTGCCCGGCGCGGCGCTGGTGGCGCATCCCGGCGTCAACAAGATTACTTTCACGGGCTCCACGGAAGTCGGGCGCCTGATCGGCGCGCGCTGCGGCCAGGATATCCGCCGCGTGTCGCTGGAGCTGGGCGGCAAGAGCCCGGTGATCGTGCTGGACGATTGCGATCCCGCGCACGCCATCCAGGGCGCGGCCGGCGCCATCTTCCTCAACCAGGGCCAGGTCTGCACGGCCGGCTCGCGGCTGTACGTGGCGCGCCGGCACTATGACCGGGTGGTCGAGGGGCTGGGCAAGGTGGCCAATGCCACGGTGCTGGGTTCCGGGCTCGATCCCGCCAGCCAGATGGGGCCGCTGGTCTCGGCACGCCATCGCGACAAGGTGATGGGCCTGATCGGCACCGGGCGCAGCGAAGGCGCGGAGATCGTCGCGGGCGGCGATGCGCTGGACCGTCCCGGCTATTTCGTGCGGCCCACGGTGGTGGCCAACGCCGCGTGCAAGGACCTGACCCTGGTGCGCGAGGAAGTCTTCGGGCCGGTGGTGGTGGCCATGCCGTTCGACGATCCCGAGGCCGTGCTGGCCGAGGCCAACCGCTCGGAGTACGGCCTGGGCGCCAGCATCTGGAGCAACGACCTGCGCGCGGTGCAGCGCCTGGTCGATGGCCTGGATGCCGGCACGGTCTGGGTCAATACGCACAATATCGTCGATCCCAACATGCCTTTCGGCGGCTACAAGGCGTCCGGCGTCGGGCGCGAACATGGCCGCTCGGCGATCGAGGCCTACACCGAGATCAAGTCGGTCTGCATGGCTTACTGAGCAGAGCGGCACTGCCGCAAAAGGCAGGGGCGTGCCTGGCGTCATCCTCGGGGTAATCCCGAGTGTGTATAACGCGCCTCTGCCGCCATCCTTAGGATCGCTGCAATCCGGTGGTGCGGCGGGCAATGTCCGCCGCACCATTGGCCAGCCGCTGGCACAGAACCAGCCTGGCTTCCCCCCCAGAAGAAGCAAGAATAAATAAAAGAAGAGGAGACACAATGAGCCAAGAATCCAAGCGGGCTTTCTCCTGCTGGCCGGGCGCCGCGCGGCGCACCGGCAAGCTGGCCATGCTGGCGGCAGGACTGGCCGCGGCCTCGCTCGCGGCCGCGCAAACCAAGCCGCCTGCCAGGGTTGCCAGCGCCGACCACATCCGTGCCGTGACCCGCGGCGTGGATGGCGCCTTTATCGAGACCAACGCCGCCAAGACCCCCGACTGGCCCAGCTACGGCCTGGACTACGCGGAAACCCGCTTCAGCCGGCTCTCGCAGATCAATGCCGACAACGTGAAGGACCTGGGGCTGGCGTGGTCCTATGACCTGGAATCCACGCGCGGGGTGGAAGCCACGCCGCTGGTGGTGAACGGCATCATGTATGTCAGCGCCTCGTGGAGCGTGGTACACGCCATCGACACCCGCAGCGGCAAGCGCATCTGGACCTTCGACCCGAAGGTCGACAGGTCGATCGGCTATAAGGGCTGCTGCGATGTCGTCAATCGCGGCGTGGCGCTTTACCAGGGCAAGGTGTTCGTCGCTGCCTACGATGGCCGGCTGATTGCGCTCGATGCGGGCACCGGCCGCAAGGTCTGGGAAAAAGACACCATCATCGACCGCAGCCACTCCTACACCATCACCGGCGCGCCGCGCGTGTTCAAGGGCAAAGTCATCATCGGCAACGGCGGCGCGGAATACGGCGTGCGCGGCTATATCACCGCCTACGACGCGGGCACGGGCGAGCAGAAATGGCGCTGGTTCACGGTGCCGGGCGACCCAGGCAAACCGTTCGAGGACGAGTCGATGGCCAGGGCAGCCAAGACCTGGGACCCGGCCGGCAAATGGTGGGAAGCCGGCGGCGGCGGCACGGCATGGGACACGCTGGCCTTCGACCCCGAGCTCAACCTGATGTACGTGGGCACCGGCAACGGCTCGCCCTGGTCGCGCAGCAAGCGCAGCCCGGCCGGCGGCGACAACCTCTACCTGGCCTCCATCGTCGCGCTCGATCCCGATACCGGCAAATATGTCTGGCACTACCAGGAAACGCCTGGCGACAACTGGGACTACACCTCCGCCCAGCCCATGATACTGGCCGACCTCAACATTGGCGGCAAGGCACGCAAGGTCATCCTGCACGCGCCCAAGAACGGCTTCTTCTTCGTCATCGACCGCACCAACGGCCAGTTCATCTCGGCCAGGAACTTCGTCGATGTGAACTGGGCCAGCGGCTACGACCAGAACGGACGCCCGATCGAGCTGCCCGAGGCGCGTGCCACGGACAAGCCTTATGACGCCATCCCCGGTCCCTATGGCGCGCACAACTGGCATTCGATGTCGTTCAACCCGCAGACCGGACTGGTCTACCTGCCGGCGCAGCATGTGCCGCTGAACCTGATGGACGACAAGAACTGGACGTTCAACGGCAAGCAGCCTGGCCAGCCGCATGGCAACGTGGGCTGGAACACGGCGAAGTTCCTCAACGCCGAGCCGCCCGCGAGCAAGCCCTTCGGCCGCCTGATTGCCTGGGATCCGGTACAGCAGAAAGCCGCGTGGACCCAGGAATACGTCTCGCCGTGGAACGGCGGCACGCTGACCACCGCCGGCAACCTGGTGTTCCAGGGCACGGCCGACGGCCGCTTCATCGCCTACAACGCCGCCACCGGCGCCAAGCTGTGGGAATCCCCCACGGGCACCGGCGTGATCGCGGCACCCGTGAGCTACATGGTCGACGGCAAGCAGTACGTGTCCGTCGCCGTCGGCTGGGGCGGCGTCTACGGGCAGGCCCAGCGCGCCACCGAGCGGCAGGGGCCCGGCACGGTCTACACCTTCGCCGTGGGTGGCAAGGCGCCGATGCCCGCCTTCGTGCAGTACCGCGCGGAAGGATTGCTGGCGGGCGTGAAATATGACCCCGCCCATGTCGCGGCAGGCACCGCGCTCTATGTCAGCAATTGCGTGCTGTGCCATGGCGTGCCTGGCGTGGATCGCGGCGGCAATATTCCCAACCTTGGCTATCTGAACGCCGCCTATATCCAGAACCTCGACAAGTTCATCTTCAAAGGCCCCGCCCTGGCGCGCGGCATGCCGGACTTCACGGGCAAGCTGAGCATGGAGGATGTCGAGAAGATCAAGGCTTTCATCCAGGGCACCGCCGACGCGATCCGGCCCAAGGCCAATTGATCGCCGCGCAGGGCCGCCCGCGCGGCAGGAAGGGGAGCGATCAACGGACCCAGGGCAGGAAGATGGCAGGCAGCAAGGGCGGTGCGCGAAGCCGGAAACCAGTTTCCGGGCTGGCTTCTTACCGTCTGTGGTGCCTGGCAGCCGCCATGCTCGCGGCCGCGCCGGGCGTGGCTTGTGCCGAGGAAACGCTCCCCGACGTGGTGGTGAGCGTCAGCCGCGCCGAGCAGAAGCGCTTTGACGCGCCGGCCGCGATCGACAATGTCCCGGTCGATTCGCTGGCGACCCCGAGCCCCTTGATCAACCTCTCGGAGCTGCTGACACTCGTGCCTGGCGTGGCCGCGCGCGAGCGCCAGAACTACTCGCAAGACCTGCAGCTTGCGGTGCGCGGCTTTGGCAGCCGCTCCACGTTCGGCGTGCGCGGGGTGCGGCTGTATGTCGACGGCATTCCCGCCACCATGCCGGACGGGCAGGGGCAAGCATCCACTGCCGATCTCACCAACGCCAGCCGCATCGAGGTGCTGCGCGRCCCCTTCGCCCAGCTCTACGGCAACGCCTCGGGGGGCGTCGTGCAGATCTTTACGCCCGATCCGCCCAAGGCGCCGATGGCACGGGTGGGGAGCGGCTTCGGCTCCGACGGGCAATGGATGACCAGCGTGGCCGTCGGTGGCGGTAACGACAAGATCGGCGGCGTGCTGGACGCATGGACCTTTGAAACCGACGGCTACCGCGACCACAGCGCGGCCCGGCGCCGCCAGCTCAACGCCAAGGTGGTGGCGGAACCTGTCACCGGCACCCGCGTCACCCTGTTGTTCAACGCCTTCGACCAGCCGCAGGCGCAGGACGCGCTCGGCCTTACCCGCGCCCAGGCCGATGCCAACCCGCGCCAGGCGGTGCCGCTGGCCACGCAGTTCAATACCGGCAAGACTGTCCGGCAGAACCAGGGCGGCGTGCAGGTGGAGCAGCGCCTGAGCGAGCGCGACAATCTTGAGTTCCGCCTCTACGGCGGCACGCGCCAGCTAACCCAGTACCTGGGCTTCAGCGGCATCGCGCCCTCGTCGGCGGGCGGCATCGTGGATATCGACCGCAGCTATGGCGGCGGCGCGCTCTCGTGGCACCACAACACCACGTTGAACGGCCTGCCGCTGCTGTGGAGCGCCGGCGTCGACGCCGATGGCATGCGCGACGCGCGCACCGGCTTCGTGAACCAGAACGGCACGCAGGGCGCGCTGCGCCGCGACGAGACCGACAAGGCGGGCAGCCTCGGCGCCTTTGCCCAGTTCGACTGGACCTGGAACCCCGCCTGGCGGCTCGTGGGCGGCGTGCGTGCCAGCAAGGTCAGGCTGCGCATCGACGATCACTACATCACGGCGGCCAGCCCCGATGACAGCGGCACCGCCACGTATAACAACGTGAGCCCGGTGCTCGGCGTGGTCTGGCAAGCGCTCGACTCGCTCAACGTCTATGCCAACCTGGGCCGCGGCTTTGAGACGCCGACGCTGACCGAGGTGGCCTACGGCCCAGGCGGCACCGGCACCAACCTTGGCCTGCAGCCATCCACCAGCCGCCAGGGCGAGATCGGCGTCAAATGGCAAGGCCAGGGACACCGGCTGGAGGCCGCGCTGTTCGATGCCGACAGCCACGACGAAATCGTGCCGCTGGCCAACGACAACGGCCGCTCCGTCTACCAGAACGTCAATGGTGTGCGCCGGCGCGGGCTGGAACTGGGATGGCGCGGCGTCTACGGCCCCGGAGAACGCTACGGCACCGGGCTGGCCTACACCTGGCTCGACGCCTTCTTTGGCGACGCTTTCCGCAATGCGCAGGGCGCAACGGTTGCCTCCGGCAATCGCCTGCCCGGCACCGCACGCCACAGCTTGTTCGCCGAGGCAACGTACAAGCCGGTGGCCGACCTCACGCTGGGCGTGGAGATGCGCGTGGAAGGGCGCGTCTTTGCCGACGACCTCAACACGCAATACGCGCCGGGCTACGCCATCTTCAACCTGCGTGCCGGCTACAACTTCCGCGTGGGGCGCATGCGCTGGTACGCGTATGGGCGCATCGACAATGTCACCGACCGGCGCTACATCGGCTCGGTGATCGTGAACGAGAGCAACGGGCGGTATTTCGAGCCGGCGCCGGGGCGGCGGTTTTTTGTGGGGTTGCGGGCGGAGATTTGAGCGGTGGATGGGGGGCGCACAGCAAGCATTGGCGGGCGATGCGTCAGCGCGTGCTTCTTCGTGCCGCAAGTTTGCGGCCGATACTGGTGACCTCGATCTATCGCCAGATCTGACGCACATGCTTTTGCCAAAGCCGCTTCCAGGCGAAGTGCAATCTTTGCGCCTTCGCAGTACGACCGGGTTGCAGTGTTGTTTCAAAGGCGCCATTCTTGCTACCCTGTTCAACCACCGGATCCTCGAACCAGAGAATCTCATTGCCGACCAGCCTGTCCATCGCATCGAAGGCGAGGTCGATCGGCAAATCCATCTTGTTCGCAGACATCCATTCCAGCCTCGCGGATGCCTCGGTAATGCCAATGACATAGGAATCGGTAAAGCGTCCGCGGTTGTTCTTGTACAAGTGCTGACCAGCAATCCGTTGACTGCGAGGGGTGTACTGGTTTCCACCACAACCAAGATAAATGACGTGCGGGCACCGATGTCTCGACGACTCGATCAACGCTTGCTTCAGGCCGGCTGGAAAAGTCTCCGCCAACACTGCGTCATCCTCCAAAATCAGCGCACGTCGCCAGCCTCGAGAGCAAATACGCTCAAGTGCGACGATATGCTTCAGCGAGCAGGATTTCTGCGCTGGCCGAAGCCCCGTGCCCTTGAAGTATTTGTCATTGATTTGCTTGTCGATGTCGACGGCGTCAAACGCATGGACAAATTCGCCTTCTAGTCCGAATCTGAAAAGCTGCGCTTGAATATGCTTGCGGCGCTCGACAAACGAGCGAACGTTAATGATCAGGATGCCATCAAGTCCCAAGCGGCGAAGATCACTTGGAATAGTGCATGCGCTTTGCATCGGAAATACCCGCTAACGTTGTTGATTGAACCCGGATGGCAAGCACTATCCGTTGCGTCCCAGCTTCGAATCATGCTGGGACGCCCCCAATTAGTAACTCGCTCGGAGTGGCCGCCAGGCTTCAGGGATGGTCCGGGCTAGAACGCAATGCCGATTTGCGCCGCGATGCAGGGCTGCCGCGTGCGGAAGAATTCGGGCTTCCTGACGGCCAGCCAGGCGTCACCTTGCAGGCCAACGCGGTGTAGCCGCCCATGGAGCACTTGCGGGTGAACACTACCGGCGGGCGGCAGCACTGCGGCAGCAGGCGCTGCACCATCAATCCGAGCCGTACCTGGCGGAGCGCGGACCGTACAGGATGCTGCCCGGGCTGCCGGCCGACAGCAGCTGCAGGCTCGCTGTTCCCGCGACCGAATAGCTTGCATCCGACACGCTGTTGATCACCTGCGCGATCGCCGCAGCCACGAGCATCCCGACCAGGCCTCCGCCGGCGTTGCCAGATTGGCTGTTGGATGCCGAAGCGGCGCCAGTCCAGAGCGTGCCCCCTGTCCGCAAATCCACGAGCGTCGCCTTCGCGCTTACGACCGTGGCGCTGTTAACCACCTGGAACTTGGTCCCGTAGTCCGTTACCGTGATGTAGAGGGCGGCATCCGCGCCGAAGATGTCTCTGAGCTTCGCTGGCGGGACGGCATGGATATCACCCGGCGTCGTCAGGCCATTCTGGCGGAAGGTCTCGTCCACCAGGGCCACCGGCAGCACGTAGTACCCGGCCTCGGCAAGCGGATAGCTGACCTGCGACAGCATGCTGTAGGTCGCCGCGACGTCAGGCGACTCGTTCAGCGGTGGCAGGACCACGATCGAGCGCGGCTTGCTCTCCTTGTAGGCGGCGTAATCGACATTCCTGGATGGCGCCGCGCACCCGGCGGTCAGCGCTGCGACGGCCAGGAACGCGAGCGCGCGCTTGAACATATCCCTCATTTCTTGCTCCCCCCTTGCTTGATGTTCTTCATCAGGAAATCCACATAGGCGGACGACTCCGGAAACAGGGTCTTTTCCGTCTGGAACTCGCGGACCATCTGGTCATCCTTGCCAACATCGGCGTACAGCATGCCAAGATGCGCGTGGTAGCCCGGCGGCGGCGTATTGCCCGCTGCCATGATCTTCTGCAGATCGCGTTCAAGCGCTTCAATCTGGGCTTGCTTCGATTCGCCCTTGAAGTACTGATAAACCTGCGGCTGGTAGCTCTCCCACTGATACAGGGGCTTGGCTGGCGCGGCGCAACCCGCCAGCAATGCGCTTGCCGTGAGCGCGAGTGTCGCCAGGCGGCACGGCTGGAATAATGTCTTCACAGTTTTTCCTCTGGATATTGGCATTCAGGGATTGCGCGGCGTCAAGGCGCCGGCCTCGACCCCGTTGACCAGATTCGTCACGGCCTCGCGCATGGCGAGATCCAGCACCTTGCCGTTGAGTGTCGAGTCATAGCTGGAGCTGCCGCCAAAACCGATGACCTCGCGGCTAGACAACGCGTACTCGCCCGCGCCCTGGCTGCTGAACACCACTTCCGATGTCGCGATATTGACCACGTTCAGGGCCACCTTCGCATAGGCCACCTGCGACTTGCCGCGGCCGAGAATGCCGAAGAGTTGCTGGTCGCCCACTTCCTTGCGCCCGAACTCGGTCACGTCGCCGGTGATCACGTAGTCGGCACCCTTGAGACGCTGCGCCTGGCTCTTGATGCCCGCCTCGCGCTTGATCTCGTCCAGGTTGTCGCGGTCGAGAACATGGAAGCGGTTGGTCTGTTGCAGGTGCGTGATCAGGACAGTCTTGGCCTGGCCGCCCAGCCGGTCGATGCCATCGGAAAACACGCCGCGCATATAGCTCGAACGGTTATCGAACTTCCCGACTGCGATCGGCGTGCGCACGCCCACGTAGGGGCGGCTGGCACTCTCGACCTTCTGCACGGGCAAGGCAGTCGATGATTCGGTCGCGCAGCCGCCAAGCAGGGCGAGCAGCCCAGCCGCGGCAAACAGCGATCCTGCTGTCAGTCTGTTCATTCGGTCTTCTCCTCTTGGTTAATCAAACATGCAAACGATTCACGTTCTTGGGCGCGCATCGATTGCGCGATACCCCCGGGCTGCGGGGCCTAAAATTCCACACCGATCTGCGCCGCGATATTGGGCGTGTGCGTGCGGAAGAACTCTGGCTTCCTGACCGGCCTGCCGAGCGTGACCTCGTAGGTCAGGGCGGCGTAGCCACCCATGGCCCAGCGCCCGCGCGCTCCTATCACGGCACCCATCAGCGACTGGCCCGCCAGGAACCCGGCGGATGGGCCGCTGACATGTCCCATGTCGAAACCCAGGAAGGCTTCCTGGCCCGTATTCGCGAGTTGCCAGGCCAGTTCGTTGCGCCAGGTGATGCCGTTCTCGGCGGCAAGGGTCAGCTGTTCATCGAAACCGCGCACCGAATAGCGGTTGCCGATGACGAAGTAGTCGGACGGCAGGATGCGGGTGCGGGCGTACTGCATGCGCACGTTGCCCTGGTAGCGCAAGCGCTCCCCGGCGGCCTGGAATGGCACCATCAGTCCGGCGTTCGCCAGCACGATCTCCGACTTGCCATCCCAGCCGGGCTCGCCCAGCACAAAGCCGGGCGACCTGGAGTGCGCGGGCAGTGACGCGCGCCATGCCGCGCCGACATCCAGCACCGTATTGCCGAGGTACTGGCGGTGCGCGGCGCCGGCCTCGAAGCCGACGAAATCGCGGTGCTGCACTTCGATATCGATGCCATCCAGGGTGGAACGGGCGGTCTTGCGGAACACCTTGCCGTACAGGCTTGTCTTGCCCGAGGCATTGCGGAACGGCACGTAGCCAAGTCCTGCCTCGATCTGCGTGCTGCGCCCGCCATAGACGATGTCGCTGTCGAAACCCGCCACCGTCTGGTGGTATCGCGACTGGTTGGCATTGAAGAAGGCGTTCCAGTAGCCGAAGGGAATGCTGTAGCTGATCGCCGAAGAGCGCGTCCCCGCCGCGCCGTTGCCGGCATTGGCATTGGTGCTGCCGGAGACGGTCAGGCTGTCGTACAGGAACAGTGGCGAGTCCACCGTCAGCGTGCCACCCATCTGGTAGCGTCCGGTGCTATCCAGCCCGGCGTTGTCGCCTGTCACGAGGGCATGCCAGCGTTTGCCGGTGCCGGCCTTGATGATCAGCTCGGTGTCGCCGGGGTTCTCGCCGGGAACGAGATCGATGCTGGCATCGGCCTGTCCCTGCAGGCGGCGCACGTTCTCCGTGCCCTGGTCCAGGTCGCGCTGATTCACCAGGCCGCCGGGGCCGGTGGGCAAGGCCACGCGCCACCAGCCGGGCGCGCCCTCGGCCTTGACACCAGAAATGCGTCCGGCCACCACGCGCAGGCRCAATTCGCCGCCGGCGAGATTCTGGTCCGGGATCACCACGCGCGTGGTCATGTAGCCTCGGGCGAGCAGCCGCGCGGAAAAATACTCCTGGATGGTCGCCAGCCCCTTGCCACCGACGCACTGGGTGGGCAGGATGCCGGCCTCGGCCTGGAGCCATGCAAAGTCCTCCGCACCTTCCCAACGCACCATCTTGATGAGAAAGCAGGGCGACTCCGCGGGCAGCATCAGCGGTCCCGCGATGCCGTTTTTAATTGGGGGAAGCCGTGAGTACGTCAGGGCGGGCCATGGCGCGCTCACGCGCGGCTTCCTGCTGTTGTTCCTGACGGCGCTCGATGGCGGCGTGCGGGGTGGCCGGCGGGAAGAAGGGCAGGGCCTGGGCAACCGCGAGCGAAGGCAGCGTCAGGATGAACGGGACAAACGGGGCGACACCGCGCGTCATGCGGCGCGCGTTGCGGAAGTGCATTGACATAGATTGACGCGGTTTGCATGTCAGTCAATTCGACTCGGAGGTTAGTGATTTGGTCGGGTTGAATCTCTGTATTCTTTTGTGCGACTACCGCTTCGCTTTTATATGCGGAGTGCAACAGATGGCGCGGAAAACAGCGCTCATTGATAATCCGCGAGCGAGAATAAATGATCGAAATTTTCGCAACATCGAGAAGTGGTGTTGCTGTGGCAAAAGAAATCCGATCATCTTCTCTCCTTCGGGTTTGACTAGGCATTGTTGGCGCCAGCACCGCTAGCCTCGGTGCCGATGCATCCCCCGCGCAAGCGCGTTGCCGCTTGCCGGAGACGGGCTACGCCCACGCAAGACGGAAGATACCGAGTCTGAGTCCAGATTGAAATCGGACAGATCCGAAAATGGGTTAGGAAATTTCCTAATTAATTAATTCAGGGCCAAATTTGACCAGGTTCTGAATAATCTGCAGTCGTTGGGGAGTCACTGCTGGTAGGCGGCCTGCCGCTGCAGGCGGCGTATGTTTTCGATGCTTTGGTCGATGTCGTGCTGGTTCGCGGGTGCGCCGGGCATGCATCACAGGGCGGGTCATGGCGCGCTTATGCGCGGTTTCCTGCTACTGATCTGGCGCCGCTCAATGGCGGCGTTCGGGGTGGCCGGCGGCAAGAAGGGGAGCGACTGGGCAACCGCGAGCGAGGGCAGGGGCAGGATGAATTCTTCTCTTTTTCATCGTCTCCGGTGCTGAAAGGCTGCAATGGCCACGTAGCCAACACCGATAAAGGCACCGAGAAGTGCGGCCTTCTTGAGCCGAGTCTCTGTCGCAACTAGGTCCCAGCTTGTCCAGGGCGCGCCTGCTTGAAGGTGCTCAATGAATGACCTTTGAGTCCCGCTGGCACAACGCGAGAAAATCCCGCACCAATTTCGTTGATAAGGTTCAAGCAGTAACTCTCGAAGGATCGGTGAGGCGAGTAAGTCCAGGCAGGATACCAGCACAACCATCATCGCGAAAAAAATTAAGGCCACATAGATAGTGCTACGGATTACTAAGTTTCTATTATTTTTCATCTATTTATGCCTTGCGTTCGATGTGGAGGCGAGAGTGAAGGGGGCGGAAAGCTACCTCTTTGGAGGTTTTTTGCGTACTAGGAGAATAATCGCGTAGACTAGCTCAAGAGATAGCCAAAATAGGCCTAAGAAGCTAAATGTAAATATGGCATGTTGATGCTGCTCAATAGTTATAACGGTGTGGGTGCGAAAAATGTCATTGTATAGCCATAGTATAAAATCCCGTAACCAATGCACGGCAATAATAATCAGGATGCAAAATGTCACGCGTGCGGATATTCCAAGCCATCCCGGATTTTTAAAAGCTCTGTCCATAAGATTTGTCACACCTATCATTTCGATTCCTTGCCGGGGAGAAATGGCGGCCATGACCCGCCAACTGTACCAGTCGTGACTGATGTATTTCCGGGTAGTATGTTCGGGGTGCCTTGCACTCCCTGGTCAGCCGTATCGACGGCGGCACTAGCTGGCAGTGAGAGAGCATTCTGCGCGTAGAAATTATTGATTCGGTCCTGCGGCAGATAGTTGGCATACATCCAAGCATCCGCCTTTTGTGCGGCGGTCGGCTGAAACGAATAGCTGATGCCGCACGCAGCGCACGAAGGATCCGCAGGGAGCATCATGCGAGCCTGACTCAGGAAGCTACTTGCCGCTTGGTCCCATGCATTGCCAACGCCATGTTGCACTTGCCGGAATCCTTGTTGTGCGAGGCGCTGCTCTGCGTCAGCAACCTGGACATCGGACGGAGCTTGCCCGCCATTGAGCCGCTGTGCGAAAGCCTTGGCATTGTCTTTGATCCACTTCTGCTCATCCGGATGCAACTGCCGAATGAACCGGTCATGTCGCCCAGCCCTCTAACGCATGCGAATACTGAGCATGGGCCTCGCCCAGGTCGTCATACTTGAACAGGGGCCCTTCGGTATTCGCGAAGTACCATCGATATTTGTCATGAACCGGCGGGAATACTTCACCGCGCTCAATATCGAAAAACAAACCAGTCATAAAACCCAAAACCATCTCTGCGTCCTCATCAAACTTTGCATGGCGAGTCAACAGAGCATGCAGTATCCGCGCCCTTTCTTGCAATTGCTCGATCTGATCCATGTTTCACTATGTAATGTGAACGGGTCAATCTTCGTCGGTGTTTTCCATTGTTGGTACTATGACCTGTTGCGCGCCACCCGGCATTGCTGCGGAAATCCAAGGTTATACGATACGCCGGCAGTGGACTTTTTCATGCCGGCTCGCGAATTCACGAAGGCCATCTACGGTTTTTGTCTGTCAATTTTCTTTTTCCTTTCAATCTGCCGTGTTTTTATCCACGCATATAAATACCAGGCTGAAATTTCTAGCATCCATAGCAGACACAGAGCTGAAACAGCGTAAAAGTATTTTTTGGTAACGTTAAACCCAAGTAGTTTTAGAATTACCAGCGGTAGTAGCATGATCCAAGGGGCAGTAATTCCCTGGGCTGCCCACAAAATTTTCTGCAATGTGTTCTTCATTTATTTGGTTTTTGTGGGGGTGGGAGGGAGGAGCCATCATCCTGAGCCGCATTACCGAATCCGATGCCAATGAGAGGTGCCGATTGATTTGGCTTCTGAAGTAACGCTGGAATTCCAGAATTAACGTATGCTGGGAACAGGAGGGCTGCTCTTCCTTTTATATATTACCCGGATTTCGCGCCAGAGGCGCCAAAGAGGGAGCCAACGGTGGCTGCACCTACTAAGCTATTGCTATCCCCGTAAAGCATATTTTGAAACTGCGCATTTAAAATGGAATATACGCTACCGAGTACGGCATTTCCATACGCGCCTGTGTTCATGCCTACGGGTTTCAAGATTGCCCCGCTAACCGTAGCCATAGCGGTTTGTCCGGGTCGAATTCCACCAGTTACCAAAACTTGTCCTACCATATCTGCAACGCTGCTCACAACACCGCCAATACCTCCGGCGGCGGTGCAGGTCGTCGGATTGATCGAGCAATTCGCAACGACGTTTCCCGCCATTGAGTTGCTGTGCGAAATGCATGGGATTATCCAGAATCCACATCTGCATCGTCCCGATGAAACTGCCGATTGAAGCGTTCAGCGATCGACTTTTGTGTCGCGCGACGCAACTAGCAGCTTGATCGCGTTAATAGCTTCTACGAAAAAACCTACCGCGATCATGCACATGAAGATGCGCACTAACAGCATCTCCTTGTCGCGATCAATAATTTAAGTTTCGGTCGAAAAAATGCCGCTCAATCCACACAGAAGCATCGCCAGCGTGAAATATAAAAAATAGGAAGAGAAACTCAAATCCGACTCTGAAGAAGATACCAGCCCAACCATTCTGTCGCAGTAGATCATCAATCTTTCGCATCATTGCTTTCCCGTTTTTTTACTCGGAAAAAACGATCCAAATCCTTGGGTGAAAGAGCCCGCCGTTGCCCCAGTGTTTGCAGGATAGGGATTTGGCGAACCTTGGAGCAAGGCGGGTATGTTTGGCTTCAGCCCATTGGGGTAGACCAGCGACGGCAGAGTCTGCCCCGCCAGCTTTGTTACTCCTAAGCCGATTGGGTACGCAGCACCGCTGAATGTCGAGCCAACGGCACCCGCGAATAGAATGCTATTGTTTTCGCCATAGAAAATATTATTGAACGCTGTATTTGCAGCCGCACCGGCCCCACCGACCAACACGTTGCCTATGAAGCCGACGTTACCACCAATCGGTCCCGTGATGGCCCCTGTTCCACCAGCAAACAGAGACTGGAAAAGGCGAATGGTGCCTGTTTGCGCATATTGGCCGGAAGCATCCATTCCACCACCCACCGTCCCACCAATTGCTGCATATCCAAAGATTCCCCCAGCAGCAGTTGCTATAGGCGCCCCAACCAACAGTGCCGCCGCAACCGGGGCGGCGATCGTACTAGCCCCCATCAAATTGTTAATAGTCTGCGCTCGCTGGTTAGCTGCACTAACAGCGGCGCTCGTTGGTTGTGAGAGGTCATTCTGCGCGTAGAAACTACTGTTCCGGTCCTGCGGCAGATAGTTGGCATACATGTCAGCATTGGCTTTTTGCGCTGCGGTCGGCTGGAATGAGTAACTAATCCCGCATGCGGCGCAGGAAGGATCGGCAGGGAGCATCATGTGCGCCTGGCTCAGGAAGCCGCTCGCAGCTTGGTCCCATGCATCGCCAGCACCGTTCTGCACTTGACGAAAGCCCTGTTGTGCAAGGCGCTGCTCTGCGTCAGCAACCTGGACATCAGACGGAGCTTGCCCGCCATTGAGCCGCCGTGCGAAAGCCTTGGCATTGTCCTTGATCCACTTCTGTTCATCCGGATGCAACTGCCGGTTGAACCGATCCACATTCGCTGCCGCCGCCGCACCCGAGCCACCACCCACGATCGTACCAAAGCCACCCGCTGCGATATTGGCCGCCACATTTCCGAGCGCTTCATTCAGCCCCGCATTGCCAGTATCCAAACTCTCTGACACCGCATTGCCAAGCTCTTGAAGCTTGGGCGCAGCCAGCGACGACGCACCCGCACCGACTGCGCCGGCCACCGCGTTGCCGCCACCCAGGCCCGCAACAAGCGCGCCGCCTGCGGCGTGCAGCGCCGCACGGTAGTCGCCGCCTTCCTCCCAGTTCTTCGCGTCGGCAAGGTACTTGTGTTCCATCTCGCTATCCCCGGCGTCATGGGCGGCCTTGGCATTCGCACGCGCCTCCTTCTCCTTGGCGCCGGCCACGTCGCCCACCGTCTTGGCGACCGCCTCGCCGGCGGCCTGGGCGGCGGCCATCATGTCGGACTGCTTGTTCAGCACCTGGTCCAGGTTGGGGTTCTTGCCGACCGTGCTGTTGGTGCC